>NZ_JBWKEZ010000017.1:0-121784 GCF_056434525.1 Streptomyces sp. NPDC044002 | reverse complement strand
ACGGGCTCCCCTCCTCCCCCACCCCCCCCCCCCCCGCCCCCCACCCCCCCCCCCCCCCCCCCCCCGGAACGGTGGAAGGGCGGGTAGGGGACCGGCCCCGCGCAGCTGCCCGCCCCAGCCCCACCCCCGCCCCAGCCCCACCCCCGCCCCAGCCCCACCCCCGCCCCGGCACCGGGCCCCGCCCCGCGAGGCCCCCGCACCGGGCCCGCCAGGGCCTACGCGCGGCCTCGCCACGGCAGCTCAGCCGTGACCACCGTCCCCTCCCCCTCGGGGGAATCCACCACGAACACCCCGTCCACCGCATCCAGCCGCTCCGCGAGCCCGGCCAGCCCACTCCCGCCGGAGGCATCCGCTCCGCCCCGCCCGTCATCGGCCACCCGCAGCAGCAGCCGCGGCCCCGCCCGCCACACCTCGACGCTCGCGCCCCGCGCGGTCGCCCCCGCGTGCTTGCTGACGTTCTGCAGCAGCTCCGACACCACGAAGTACGCGATCCCCTCGATCGCCTCGGCCGGCCGCTCCGCCAGGTCCACCTCCACCCGCACCGGCACCGTGCACCGCGAGGCCACCGACGACAGCGCCGCGTCGAGCCCCCGGTCGGTCAGCACCGCCGGATGGATGCCCCGCGCGAGGTCCCGCAGCTCCTGGAGGGCGATCTTCACCTCGCCGTGCGCCTCGTCCACCATCCGGGCGGCGGCCTGCGGATCCTCGGCCAGCTTCTCCTTCGCCAGGCCCAGGTCCATGGCCAGCGCCACCAGCCGGGCCTGCGCCCCGTCGTGCAGGTCGCGTTCGATCCGCCGCAGGTCGGCCGCCGCCGTGTCCACGACCGCCCCGCGGTCGGACTCCAGCTCCATGACCCGGTCGTCCAGGCGGGACCGGCCGAGCAGCCCGCTGACCAGCACCCGGTCGGCGGTGGTCAGCGCCCGCAGCACCCACGGGGTGGCCAGCGTCAGGCCCAGCCCGATGACGAAGGCGCCGGCGACCGTCACGGGGGAGTCGAGGTAGAAGGTGTACTCGTCGTTCTGGAGGACCGGCAGCCCCGGCAGGTCGGTGAAGGCCGGGAAGACCCAGAACCACAGCGGGTACAGCACCATGCTCCAGCCGGTGCACCACAGCGTGAGCGCCGTCGTGAAGGTGAACACCGCCCAGGGCAGGTGCACGACGGAGTACAGCACGTGCCGCCAGGCGCTGCCGCTCTTGAGCAGCGCCCCGACCCGGGCCACCGCCCCGCCCTTGGCCGCCCGGACGGGCGCCGGATCGGCGAGCGGCACGCGCAGCATCCCGCGCACCCGGGCCCGCTCCACCTGCCCGAAGCCCCGGCACATGGCCAGCACCCCGGCCAGCACCGGCACCCCGACGAACGTCACGAGCAACCCGGCTCCGATGGCCACGCCGGTGACGGCGAGCGAGAAGTACAGGGCGCTGAGCGGCAGGCCCACCAGCAGGTACGCGAACTCGCGCCAGGTCTGCGCCGCCACCGGAGCCCGCAGCACCGCCCGGCCGATGCCCTTGCCGTTGCCCATGATCCAGCCCCGCCCTTCCAGCTCATCCCTTGACCCCTCAACCCTGCCGCCGGCCCCTCTGCCCGAACCATGCGGCAGGTCACCGTCTCCCCCGGGGGTTAACCCCACCCCGCCACCTCCAGCCCCGCCGCGCACCTCCAGCCTCGCCGGCACCCTCCAGCCCCGCCGGCGTTTGAGGCGCGGGGGTCCGGGGGCGGAGCCCCCGAAAGGGGTCCGGGCGCAGCCCGGGGAACGGTGGAAGGGCGGGTAGGGGACCGGCCCCGCGCAGCGGCCCGCCTCAGGCCCCCACCCCCGCCCGCCCCCGCAGCCCCGCCCCGGCACCGGACCCCGCCCCCGCTCCGGCCCCGGGCCCGTTAGGGCCTACGCACGGCCGCGCCACGGCAGCTCCGCCGTGACCACCGTCCCCTCCCCCTCGGGGGAGTCCACCGCGAACACCCCGTCCACCGCCCGCAGCCGCTCAGCGAGCCCCGCCAGCCCACTCCCGCCGGAGGCATCCGCTCCGCCCCGCCCGTCATCGGCCACCCGCAGCAGCAGCCGCGGCCCCGCCCGCCACACCTCGACGCTCGCGCCCCGCGCGGTCGCCCCCGCGTGCTTGCTGACGTTCTGCAGCAGCTCCGACACCACGAAGTACGCGATCCCCTCGATCGCCTCGGCCGGCCGCTCCGCCAGGTCCACGTGCACCTTGACCGGCACCAGGCACCGCGAGGCCACCGACGACAGCGCCGCGTCGAGTCCCCGGTCGGTCAGCACCGCCGGGTGGATGCCCCGCGCGAGGTCCCGCAGCTCCTGGAGCGCCAGCTTCACCTCGCCGTGCGCCTCGTCGACCATCGCCGCCGCGCCCTCCGGGTCCTCCAGCAGCTTCTCCTTCGCCAGGCCGAGCCCCATGGCCAGCGCCACCAGCCGGGCCTGCGCCCCGTCGTGCAGGTCGCGTTCGATCCGCCGCAGGTCGGCCGCCGCCGTGTCCACGACGACCCCGCGCCCCGACTCCAGCTCCGCGATGCGCCGCTCCAGCTCGTCGGAGGGCGACAGCAGGCCCCGTACCGCCGCGCGGTCCACGTTGGACAGCCAGCGCGCCACGTACGGCAGCACGGGCCACAGCACGATCAGCCCGGGCAGCGCGATACTGAAGGTCAGTACTCCCCACGGCAGCCGGACCAGCTCGTACAGCACGGTCCGCCAGCCCACCGGGTCCTTGATCCCGGCCCACAGCCAGGCGAAGAACCCGCCGGCCCGCCCCGGCCCCGGCAGCGGGGTCGGCTCGTCCACCCGTACGCCGAGCAGGATCCGCGCCCGGGCGCGTTCGAGTTTTCCGAGCTGCCGCGACCCGAGCAGACCGCAGGCGAGCAGCGGCAGTCCGATCGCGGTCACGGACAGACCGCCCGCCGTCGCAATCATGAAAACCGTGTAAACAAATCCGATCAACGCCACCGGCAGGTTGCTCAGCAGGTAGGCGATCTCCTTCCACGTGGCCGCGTCGAAGGCGGGGCGTACGGGAGGGGGAGCGGAAGCTTGATCGTTCGCGGTCATGCGGCTCAGCCTGCCAATTCCGCCCCGCCGACGCCATGGGGCGGCCAGGCGGCAGTGAACGGGGGGTAACCCCACCCCGCGCTGCCCAGGCCCTAGACTCCCTGCCGTACCAGATCAACCTGATCGTCGACAGTGGCCGAGGAGCGAGGAACGGACGTGCCCGACCCAACGGTATCGACAGCAACCGTGATCGCAGCGGACTACTTCCGGAGCTATTCGGTCGTCGGCCTGCTCGCTGTCGTCGGCGTGCTCTTCGTCGCCGTGGCCTTCGGCGCCGGCCGCCTGCTGCGGCCCGTGGTCCCGACCCCCGAGAAGCTGCTGACGTACGAGTGCGGCGTGGACCCCGTGGGCGAGGGCTGGGCGCACACCCAGGTCCGCTACTACGTCTACGCGTTCCTGTACGTCATCTTCGCCGTCGACTCGATCTTCCTCTTCCCGTGGGCGACGGTGTTCGCCGCCGCCGGTTACGGCGCCACGACCCTGGTCGAGATGTTCATCTTCCTCGGGTTCCTGGCCGTCGGCCTGCTCTACGCGTACAAGAAGGGCGTCCTCGAATGGACGTGACACCGGCCGTCACCCCGGAGCCCCAGCCCCAGCTGCTCCCGGAGCCGAAGAGGCTGGGAGTTCTCTCCCGCCTCGCCCCGGAGCCCATGAAGGTGGTGCTGAACTGGGGCCGCCGCTACAGCCTGTGGGTCTTCAACTTCGGCCTCGCCTGCTGCGCGATCGAGTTCATCGCCGCGTCGATGGCCCGACACGACTTCATCCGCCTGGGTGTCATTCCGTTCGCGCCGGGCCCGCGCCAGGCCGACCTGATGATCGTCTCGGGCACGGTGACGGACAAGATGGCCCCGGCCGTCAAGCGCCTGTACGAGCAGATGCCCGAGCCGAAGTACGTCATCTCCTTCGGTGCCTGCTCCAACTGCGGCGGCCCGTACTGGGACTCGTACTCCGTCACCAAGGGCGTGGACCAGATCATTCCGGTCGACGTCTACGTGCCGGGCTGCCCGCCCCGCCCGGAGGCCCTCCTCCAGGGCATCCTCAAGCTTCAGGAGAAGATCGCCCGAGAGTCCCTCGCGGACCGCTACGCGGCATCGCCCTCCGTCGCCCAGCTCACCAGCGGCCTCGTCGCGGCGCCGCCCGCACCGGGGGCCGGCGCGTGAACCTCTACGACTCCCTCCCCGAAGCGGCCGGCACGGTCTTCGGCGCCGAGGCCGTGGCCTCGTCCGCGTACGAGCTCCTCACCGTCGACGTCCCCGTCGGCTCCTGGATCTCCGCGCTGGAGATCGCCCGCGACAAGCTGGGCTGCACCTACTTCGACTGGCTGAGCGCGGTCGACGAGCCCGGTACGGGCTTCCGCGTCTGCGCGCACGTCGTCTCCCTGGAGAACCACCGGGTAAGCCGGCTGCTGCTGCGCACGACCGTCCCGCACTCGGCGCCCTCGCTGCCGTCCGCCGTCGCCGTGTACGCGGGCGCGGCCTGGCACGAGCGGGAGACCTTCGAGATGTTCGGGGTCACCTTCACGGACCACCCCAACCTCGTCCACCTGCTCCTCCCCGAGAACTTCGAGGGCCACCCGCTGCGCAAGGACTTCGTCCTGGCGGCGCGCGTCGCCAAGGCGTGGCCCGGCGCCAAGGAGCCGGGCGAGGCGCACGACCCGGACGCGCCCAAGCGCCGCCAGATGCTCCCGCCCGGCGTGCCGGACCCCAACGACTGGGGCCCGCTCAAGGGCCAGCTGCCCCCGGCCCCCGCCCGGCCGGCCCGCACCCCGCGCGCCGCCGGCGCCGGCCCGGCGCGCACCCCGCGCGAGGGCGCCCCGGTGCGCCGCACGCGCTCGGTGACGGAGGGCTCGGCCACCCAGGCCGCAGCCGCCGACACCCCGGAGACCCCGCGCCCGCCGCGCCGCACCCGCTCGGTGACGGACGGCTCCGCCAGCCAGACCACCCCGGCCCCGGCGCCCGCCGACGCCGACACCCCGGCGGCCCCCGACACCCCGGCCGCCGCCCGCCCGCCCCGCCGCACCCGCTCGGCCTCCGACGGCTCCGCGAGCCAGGCGGCGGCCCCGGCGGAGCCGGGCACCCCGGAGACCCCGGCCGCGCCCGGCGCCGCCGCGGCCGCGGACACGGCCACCGACGCCCCGCGCCCTGTCCGGCGTACCCGCTCGGCCGCGGACGGCTCCGCGAGCCAGGCCACCCCGCCGGAGGCACAGGGCGACGGCTCCGCGAGCCAGGAACCCGCGCCGGAGCCGGAGGCTCCCAGGCGCCCGGCACCGCGCAGCGCCGACGCGCCCTGGCACAACCCGAAGCCCGCCTTCGAGGAGCCCCCGGCCCCCGAGCCCAAGCCCAAGCCCGCACCCAAGCCCGACACCGAAACCGACACCACCGGAGGCGACGCGTGAACGACGTCCTCGACGTCGCCCTGCGACTGATCGTCGTCTTCGCCGTCTTCCTCGTGCTCCCGCTCGTCATCGGGCAGACCGAGCACAAGGTGATGGCGCACATGCAGGGCCGCCTCGGCCCCATGTACGCCGGCGGCTTCCACGGCTGGGCCCAGCTCGTCGCCGACGGCGTGAAGTTCGCGCAGAAGGAGGACATCGTCCCGGCCAACGCCGACCGGCGGATCTTCCAGCTCGCCCCCGCCGTCGCGCTGCTGCCGTACCTCCTCGTCCTGATCGCCATCCCCATCGGCCCGGGCGACAGCTGGATCGGCCAGGTCATCGACGCCGGCCTCTTCTACGCCCTCGCCGTCATGGGCGTCGGAGTCCTCGGCAGCCTCATGGGCGGCTGGGCCTCCGCGAACAAGTTCTCCCTGCTCGGCGGCCTGCGCACCGCGGCCCAGCTGCTCGCGTACGAACTGCCCATGCTGCTCGCCGCCGCCTCGGTCGCGATGGCCGCCGGGACCGTGTCCCTGCCCGGGATCGTCGGCGCCTTCGAATGGTGGTGGCTGCCCTGGCAGATCATCGGCGCGGTCGTCTTCTTCACCGCCGGCCTCGCCGAACTCCAGCGGCCCCCGTTCGACATGCCCGTCGCCGACTCCGAGATCATCTTCGGCGCGTACACCGAGTACACCGGCCTGCGCTTCGCGCTGTTCCTGCTCGCCGAGTACGCCGGCATCGTCGTCCTGTGCGCCCTCACCACCGTCCTCTTCCTCGGCGGCTGGCACGGCCCCTTCGGCGGTGACGGCCTCGGCTGGTTCTGGACCCTCCTCAAGACCGCCGTCCTCGCCTTCGTCGTCATCTGGCTCCGGGTGAGCTACCCGCGCCTGCGCGAGGACCAGCTCCAGAAGCTCGCCTGGACCGTACTCATCCCGCTCGCGCTCGCCCAGATCGCGCTCACCGGCATCGTGAAGGTGGCGATCCAGTAATGCCCCCGATTCCCGGATCCGGCCTCGCCAAGGGCCTGGCCGTCACCCTGCGCACGATGACCAAGCGCGCGCACACCGCCCAGTACCCCGAGGTGCAGCCCGAGCTCCCGCCCCGCAGCCGCGGGGTCATCGGCCTGTTCGAGGAGAACTGCACGGTCTGCATGCTGTGCGCCCGCGAGTGCCCCGACTGGTGCATCTACATCGACTCCCACAAGGAGACGGTGCCCGCCGCCACCCCCGGCGGCCGCGAGCGCAGCCGCAACGTCCTCGACCGCTTCGCCATCGACTTCTCCCTCTGCATGTACTGCGGCATCTGCATCGAGGTGTGCCCCTTCGACGCCCTCTTCTGGTCGCCGGAGTTCGAGTACGCGGAGACCGACATCCACGAGCTCACCCACGAGCGCGACAAGCTGCGCGAGTGGATGTGGACCGTGCCGGCCCCGCCCGCCCTCGACCCCGCTGCCGAGGAGCCCAAGGAGATCGCGGCCGCCCGCAAGGCAGTGGAGAAGGCCGAAGCCGCCGCTGCCACGGCTGCCGCCGCGGCGGCAGCCGCGGCCCGGACCGAAGCGGCCCCGCCCGCCGACGGCACCCCCGCCGACGGCACCCCCGACACCCCGGCGGGAGGCACCGCCTGATGTACCCCGCCCACCTCGCAGCCGCCGCGGCCGCGGGCGCCCCCGCGCCCGGCCCCGGCTTCCTCTCGCCGACCGGCGTCGAGATCGCCTTCCTCCTCGTCGGCCTCGCCACCCTCGGCGCGGCCGTCATCACGGTCACCACCAAGCAGCTCGTGCATGCCGCCCTCTGGCTGGTCGTCGCCCTCGGCGGGATCGCCGTCGAGTACCTGCTGCTGACCGCCGAGTTCATCGCCTGGGTCCAGGTCCTGATCTACCTCGGCTCCGTGGTCGTCCTCCTCCTCTTCGGGCTGATGCTCACCAAGGCCCCCATCGGGCGCTCCCCGGACGCCGACTCCGGCAACCGCTGGGTCGCGCTCGGCGTCGCCGGCGCCGCCGGGGCCGCGCTCGTCTGGGTGGTCGCCGACGCCTTCCGCACCACCTGGATCGACCTCGACGGCCCCGCCCAGGGCTCCACCAAGGTCTCCGGAGAGATCCTCTTCCAGCACTGGGTGCTGCCCTTCGAGGCGCTCTCCGTGCTCCTCCTCGCCGCCCTGATCGGCGCCATCGTCCTCTCCCGCCGCAACACCCCCGCCGAGGACGCCGCAGACGCGGCCGACGCCGCCGCCCGCGCGGGCACCGAGAAGGGGCAGAGCTGATGCACCTCGCCTACCCCGCCGTACTCGCGGCCCTGCTCTTCGCCACCGGCCTCTACGGAGTGCTCGCCCGCCGCAACGCCATCCTGGTCCTGATGTCCGTCGAGCTGATGCTCAACGCCGTCAACCTCAACCTGGTGGCCTTCGACGTCTGGCTGCGCGACACCCTGCACGCCGGCCAGGCCCTCACCCTCTTCACCATCGCCATCGCCGCCGCCGAGATCGGCATCGGCCTCGCCATCGTGCTGATGGTGTACCGCAACCGCGGCACCTCGGACGTCGACAGGCTGCGCGACACCGCCGAGGGCCACGAGCCCGGCCGCCCCGATGACACCGCTGCCACCACTGCCCGGCCGGAGGTCGCCGCGTGAGCACCACGACCCTCGCGGTCCTCGTCCCCGTCCTCCCCTTCCTCGGCGCCCTCGCCGGCCTGCTCCTGGGCCGCACCGCCCCCGGCTTCGCCAGGCCGCTCGCCGTCCTGCCGACGCTGGCCGCGGCCGTCCTGGCCGTGCTCGTCGCCGTCCGCCACGGCGGCGGCCCGGCCATCGACACCGCGACCGAGCTCACCCCGACCGGCTCCGTGCCGATCGAGCTGTCGCTTCACCTGGACGGCTTCGCCGTACTGGTCGCCGCCCTCGTCGGGGTCGTCGCCACCTGCGTCCAGCTCTACTCGACGGCCTACCTGCGCGAGGACCCGCGCTACCCGTCCTACGCGGCCCTCGTCTCCCTGTTCACCTCCGCCATGCTGCTCGTCGTCTACTCCGGCGACCTGATGGTGCTGCTGGTCGGCTGGGAAATCATGGGCATCTGCTCGTACTTCCTCGTCGGCCACTACTGGGAGACCGAAGCGGCCCGCTCCGCCTCCCTCAAGGCCTTCCTCGTCACCAAGCTCGGCGACGTCCCCTTCCTCATCGGACTGTTCGCGCTCGCCGCCGACGCCGGATCCTTCCGGATCACCAAGATCCTCGGAACCGTCGCCGCGGGCGGACTCGACCACCCGACGCTCATCGCGCTGCTCCTGCTCGCCGGCGTCGCCGGCAAGTCCGCGCAGTTCCCGCTCCACACCTGGCTGCCCGACGCCATGGCCGGCCCCACCCCGGTCTCCGCGCTGATCCACGCCGCGACGATGGTCGCCGCCGGCGTCTACTTCATCGCCCGCCTGCTGCCCGTCTTCACGGCCTCCCGGGCCGCACTCGTGGTCATGGCCGTCATGGCCGCCGTCACCATGATCGGCTCCGGCCTCGCCGCCCTCGCCCAAGACGACATCAAGCGCGTCCTCGCCTACTCCACCGTCGGCCAGCTCGGCTACATGACCGGCGCCCTCGCCGTCGGCGACCGCGGCGCCGCCGTCTTCCACCTCCTGTCCCACGGCGCCTTCAAGGCACTCCTCTTCCTCGGCGCGGGCGTCATCATCCACGCCGCCGGAACGAACTCCCTGGCCGCCATGTCCCGCATGGACGGCCTGGCCAAGCGCATCCCCGACGCCTTCTGGACGATGACGATCGCGCTGCTCGCGCTCGCCGCCATCCCGCCCTTCGCCGGCTTCTTCTCCAAGGAAGCCGTCCTCGTCGCCGCCGAGCACGCCGCCGGCGGACACTCCGACCTCGCCCCCGGCGCGGCCGGCTGGATCGTCCTCGCCGCCGGCGTACTGACCGCCCTGCTCACCGCCGCCTACGCCACCCGGCTGTGGCTGATGGCCTTCCGGGGCCGCGGCGCCGCCGCCCCCGACCACGGCAGGGAACCCGTCGCCATGACCGGCGTGCTGTGGCTGCTGGCCGTCCCCTCGACCGCCTTCGGCCTCGCCGCCGGCCCCCTCGCCGACTGGTTCGACGGCGCGGAGCTCACCCCGTCCGTGACCACCTCGGTCCTCGGCACCGGCGCCGCCCTCATCGGCATCGTGCTCACCTACGGCCTCTGGCAGCGGGCCACCGCCCGCGCCGCCGCCGGGATCCGCAACGGAGCCGCCGTACCCGCGTCCGTCGCCGCCGCCGAATCCGCCGCCGAGACCCCCGAGGTGGACAAGGTGACCCACGACCACCCCGCCGTGGCGGCCACCCCCGCAGCTGACCCCGGCCGGGCCCTCCTCGGCCCGCTGCACCGCCACGCCGCCGACGGCTTCCACCTCGACGCCGTCTACGACCGGCTCTTCGTCCGCCCCACCCGGGCGGCCGCGGGCCTGGTCCGCTTCCTGGACCGCGAGGTCGTCGACACGTACGTCCGCGGCGCGGGCACCGGCCCCCGGCTGCTCGGCAGCCTCGTACGCCGGGCCCAGACCGGCAACGTACAGAGCTACCTGAGCGCCCTGCTCGCCGGCGCCGTGGTCCTGGCCATCGCCACCGCCGTCCTCGCCAACGTCAACGCCGGATCGTGAGCCGAGAGTCAGCCGTGATCGATATCAGCCCGTCCGTGATGCAGTTCCTTCTGGCGTTCATCGTGGCCGCACCGCTCCTCGGCGCCGTCGCGGCCCTCCTGCCGGCCCCGCCCGGCCTCAAGGGCAAGAGCCCCGAACAGGCCGTGCTCCGCCACGGCGTCACCATCACCGGAGTCGTCCTCGCCGCGGCCGTCGCCCTCACCCTGGGCTTCGACCACGACGCCCCGTCCCGCTTCCAGGCGACGACGGACATCAGCTGGATCCAGGCGCTGAACATCCGGATCCACCTCGGCATCGACGGCATCTCGCTCCCCCTCCTCCTGATGACCGCGCTGCTGTTCTTCCTCTGCGCGGTGTACAGCTACTTCAAGCTCCCCGAAGGCCCCTCCCCGAAGGCCTTCGTCGCGCTGCTCCTCGTGCTCGAGTCCGGCACCCTCGCGACCTTCGCCGTCCTCGACCTGATGCTGTTCTTCCTCGCCTTCGAGATGGTCCTCATCCCGATGTACTTCCTCATCGCCCGCTGGGGCGGTGCTCAGAGGCAGGCCGCCGCCTGGAAGTTCATCCTCTACACCCTCCTCGGCTCCGTGGTCATGCTGCTCGGGCTGCTGCTGATCGGCCTGAACAGCGGCACTTTCGACATGGTGGCACTCGCCTCTGACAACGGGCGCGGACTGAGCCACACCACCCAGCTCCTGGCCGTCCTCGCCATCGGCATCGGCCTCGCCGTGAAGACCCCGATGTGGCCGCTGCACACCTGGCTGCCCGACGCCCACACCGCCGCGCCCACCGTCGGCTCCGTGCTCCTCGCCGGCGTCATGCTGAAGATGGGCACCTACGGGTTCGTCCGCATCCTGCTGCCCGTCACCCCCGACGGCATGCACACCTTCGCCCCCTACCTGGGCGCCTTCGCCGCCGTCGGCATCGTCTACGGATCCCTCGCCTGCCTCGCGCTGACCCGCAGGAACGGGAAGGGCGACCTCAAGCGCCTCATCGCGTACTCCTCCGTCGGACACATGGGCTTCGTCCTCCTCGGCATCGCGTCCATGACCCCCACCGGGGTCAACGGCGCGCTCTTCGCCAACATCGCCCACGGCCTGATCACCGGCCTCCTCTTCTTCCTCGTCGGCGCCCTCAAGGACCGCTACGGCAGCAGCGACCTCGACACCCTCGCCGGAGCCACCGGCGCCGCCCTCTACGGCCGCGCCCCCCGCCTCGGCGCCCTCCTGGCCTTCGCCGCCGTCGCCTCCCTCGGCCTGCCCGGCCTCGCCGGCTTCTGGGGCGAGATGCTGGCCCTCTTCGGCGCCTTCGACCCGGCCGAGGGCCTCTCCCGCCCGGCCTTCCTCACCTACATGGCCGTCGGCGCGTTCGGCACCCTCCTCACCGCCGCCTACCTGCTGATCGTCGTACGGCGCGTCTGCATGGGCGACCCCAAGGCCGGCCCCGAGATCACCGTCGCCGACGTCCAGCGCTACGAGTTCGCCGCCTGGACCCCGCTCGTCGCCCTCACCGTCCTCGCCGGCCTCTGGCCGGCGGTCCTCCTCGGCCTCACCGACCCGGCCGTCCAGAAGCTCCTCGCAGGAGGCAACGCATGACGGCCACCACGGTCCTCGCCGCCGACACCCCCAGCCTCGTCCAGTCCGTCGACTGGCTCGCGATCGCGCCCGTGGTCATCACCGCCGCCGTCGCCGTGTTCGTCCTGGTCGCCGACCTGTTCATGTCCGAAGCCCGCAAGCCGGTCCTCGGCTGGATCTCCGTGGCCGGCCTGGCCGCCGCGACCGCCTCCCTGCTCCCGCTGCGCGCCGGCGACCGCTCCACCTTCTGCCTCACCGGCGACCCGGCCGCGTGCAGCTACACCGCCGACCACTTCGCGCTCGTCGTGCAGTTCCTGGTGCTGGCCGGAGCCCTGGTCACCGCGCTGCTGTCGGTCACCGCCGTCCGCGACGCCCGCACCCCGGCCGGCGAGTACTGGTTCCTGCTGCTGTCCTCCGCCGCCGGCGCCGCCCTGCTGCCCGCCTCCCGCGACCTCGCCACCCTGATCGTCGCCCTCGAAGTGGCCTCGCTG
Organism: Streptomyces sp. NPDC044002; assembly: GCF_056434525.1. Classification (NCBI taxonomy): domain Bacteria; kingdom Bacillati; phylum Actinomycetota; class Actinomycetes; order Kitasatosporales; family Streptomycetaceae; genus Streptomyces; species Streptomyces sp. NPDC044002. Next base: position 109,677 of record NZ_JBWKEZ010000017.1, on the reverse strand, counting down.
CCCGCCTTCGCCCTCGTCGGCATGCGGCGCGGCGACCGGCTCTCCTCCGAGGCCGCCCTCAAGTTCTTCCTGTCCTCGGTCACCGCCACCGCCGTCTCCCTGATGGGCGTCAGCTTCGTCTACGCCGCCACCGGCTCCCTGCATCTCTCGCAGGTCGCGGGACGGCTCGAAGAGGTACCCGGGCAGCTCGACACCCTCGCCATGGCGGGCGTCGCGCTCACCCTCGTCGGCTTCGCCTTCAAGACCGCCGCCGTCCCCTTCCACTTCTGGGTCCCCGACACCTACGTGGGCGCCCCGCTCCCCGTCGCCGGATACCTCTCGGTGATCGGCAAGGCCGTCGGCTTCACCGGCCTCATCCTCGTCACGGTGATCGCCTTCCCCGCGTACTCCGACGTCTGGGGCCCGGCCCTGGCCGTCCTCGCCGCGCTCACCATGACCCTCGGCAACGCCGCCGCCCTGCGCCAGTCCGCCGACCGCGCCCACAGCGCCGTACGCCTCCTCGCCTGGTCCTCCGTCGGCCAGGCCGGCTACCTCCTGGTCCCGATCGCCGCGGCCGCGTACACCGACCGCGACCAGATCGGCTCCACCGTCGCCTACGCGCTCATGTACGCCGCCGTGAACCTCGGCGCCTTCGCCGTGGCCGCCCTCGTGGCCCGTACGAAGCCGCTGCACCGGATCAGCGACTACCGCGGCCTGTACGCGGAGCGCCCCGCCGCCGCCCTCGCGATGGCCTTCTTCCTGCTCTGCCTCGCCGGACTGCCGCCGGGCGTCATCGGCCTCTTCGCCAAGGTCGCCGTCTTCCGCTCGGCCGTGGACGCGGGCCTGGGCTGGCTGGCCGTGCTCATGGCCGTCAACGTCGTCGTCGCCCTGTACTACTACCTGCGCTGGACCGCGCTCCTGTTCCGTACCCCGGAGCCGGGAACCGGGCCCGCCGCGGACCTGCCCGCCCGCACGAAGGCGCCCTGGCCCGTCGCCGCCGCCATCGCCCTCACCGCCGTGACCGCCCTCGTCCTCTCCGGCGCCCCGCAGCTCGTCCTGCGCTTCGCCTCCGGCAGCCTCTTCCCGCTGTAGCCCGTCCGGCCGCGCCCTCCCGCGGGGACTCACCCGTACGGAGTAACGCCCGCCGTCGCCGCCCGGCCCGTGCCACCGGGGCGGCGGCCCCGCCGTGCCCTGGGAACCAGACGCGGCCGGATCGCGTTGACCAGGAAGGGAGGGTCCACTGGACCGAAGTCCCTCAGATCCACGACGGGGCTCCCCTGCCGCACCACTTGGAGGGCGTACCGTGCACCGCCGGCACAACGGGCTGAAGACCGCCGTACTCCTCGGCGGGATGTCCGCACTCATCATCCTCATCGGAAGCTTCTTCGGACGGGGCGGCCTGATAGTCGCCGTCCTCGTCGCCCTGGGGACGAACGCCTACGCGTACTGGAACAGCGACAAGCTGGCTCTACGCGCGATGCGCGCCCGCCCCGTCAGCGAGTTCGAGGCCCCCGAGCTCTACCGCATGGTGCGCGAGCTCTCCACCTCCGCGCGCCAGCCCATGCCCCGCCTCTACATCTCCCCGACCGAGGCCCCCAACGCCTTCGCGACGGGCCGCAACCCGCGCAACGCCGCCGTCTGCTGCACCGAGGGCATCCTGCGCATCCTCGACGAGCGCGAGCTGCGCGGGGTCATCGGGCACGAGCTGAGCCACGTCTACAACCGCGACATCCTCATCTCGTCCGTCGCCGGAGCCCTCGCCTCCGTGATCATGTTCCTGGTGAACTTCGCCTGGCTGATCCCGGTGGGCCGCTCCAGCGACGACGAGGGCCCCGGCATCTTCGGCATGCTGCTGATCATGATCCTCGGCCCGCTGGCCGCGTCCGTGATCCAGCTCGCCATCAGCCGCTCGCGCGAATACGAGGCCGACGCCTCCGGTGCCCAGCTCACCGGCGATCCACTCGCCCTGGCCGACGCCCTGCGCAAGCTCGACGCCGGCACCAAGCAGCTCCCGCTGCCCCCCGAGCCCCGCCTGGAGACGGCGAGCCACATGATGATCGCCAACCCGTTCCGGCCCGGCCAGGGCCTCTCCAGGATGTTCTCGACCCACCCGCCGATGGCCGAGCGCATCGCCCGGCTCGAACAGATGGCAGGACACAGCCGGTGAAAACCATCCTGAACGTCATTTGGCTCGTGCTCAGCGGGATCTGGCTCTTCCTCGGCTACTGCGTCGCCGGCCTGATCCTCTGCATCACCATCATCGGCATCCCCTTCGGGATAGCCGCCTTCCGCATAGCCGTCTACGCCCTCTGGCCCTTCGGCTACACCACGGTCGAACGCCACGACGCGGGCGCGCCGTCCTGCGTCGGCAACGTCCTGTGGCTGGTCCTGGCCGGCTGGTGGCTGGCCCTCGGGCACATCGTCACCGGCATCGCCCTCTGCGTCACGATCATCGGCATCCCCTTCGGCATCGCCAACTTCAAGATGGTCCCCCTCTCCCTCCTCCCCCTGGGCCGCGAAATCGTCCCCACGGACGCCCCCTTCGCCTCCCGGTGACGGCCGGCATCCGCTTCGCCCTGCGGGGCGAGGACGAGGACCACGAGGAAGAACAGCTCTGGGCGCTGTGCGAGGACGCCGAGAACCTCTTCGCGGACCCGCCCGAGCCGGTACGGCGGCGGTACGAACTGCTGGGCTGCGCCCTTGACGCGGAGCTGCCGCGGGCGCTGGGCTTCCTGATCCTCCAGCCGCTCGACAAGAACGGCCGGGCCACGGGGGAGTGGAACCTGGACGGCGTCCGCGTCCTCGCCACCCGCCCCTGCGCCCGCGACCTGTCACGGACCGACGTGAGCATCGAGGCCGTACGGTGCGACGACCAGGCGGACCACCCGCACCGGGTCGCCCTCTCCGTCGGCTTCGCCCTCTTCGACGCCCAGGGCGGGCCCCTGGGCCACTGCCGGGACCTCGCCGAGGTGCTGCCGGCCGAAGCGCCGCCCCCGCACCACGTACGCCTCCTCGGCTGCGCCGTGCGCGGGCCGCTGCTCGACGCACTGGACGCGCCGGAAAGCCGGAAGAAGTGGCGCAACCTCGGCTACCGGCGGCTGGAGGCGCTGGACACCGCGGGGGAGACCCTCGCCGTGGCCGGGTACCCGCACATCGTCGAGTGGCAGCCCTCGCCGCGCGGCCCCGGCCTGTACGACCTGACCGTCGACATGGAGCCACAGCCCTCCGTCGTCGCGCGGATCTGGCCCCTGTGGCGCGACGGCCACCCGGCCGTCCCCAACCTGTGGGCGAGTTTCGACAGCGAGGGCCGGGACCACTGGCTCGGCCCCGCCCTGGTCCACCCCAGGGGGCCGGACCGGCCGGGCGGCGGCACCCACCACCTCGACGGGCGCCACGTCACCGACGCCGAAGGCTTCCTCTGCGCCCTCGGCGAGGCCGTCAACGGCCCCGGCGGCTACTTCGGACGCTCCCTCGACGGCGTCGCGGACGCCCTGTGCGGCGGCTTCGGCGTCCGCAGGCCCTTCACCCTCGTCTGGCACGACCACGAGGTGGCCCGCCGCAGCCTCGGCCTCCAGCCGCTGGTCGGCCGCCCCGCCACCTTCGACGAACTCCTCGAATTCCTGGAAGGGGAGGGCGTCGAGGTCGTCCTCGCCTGAGTTGTCCACAGGCCCGGGCGGCTGTCAGTGGGGTGCGCCACCATGAACACATGAACGAAACCGAGCAGTTGCTGGAGCAAGTGACCGACCGGGTGCGGGCCTCCGCGCGCGGGCGCGGCGAAGCCCTTCCCGAGCCCCTGGCGGATAGGGAGGCCGAACGCGCCGCGCACGCCCTGGGCTTCGCCCTGCCACCCCTCCTCACCGCGCTCTACACACGGATCGGTGACGGCGGATTCGGGCCCGAGTGCGGCCTGCTGCCGCTGCGTCAGGCCATGGCGGAATACGGGGCCGGCCGCGCCTCCGACTGGGGCTGGCCCGAGGGCGTCCTGCCGATAGCCGACCTGGGCTGCGCCATGTACGCGTGCGTGGACTGCCGCTCCGAGACCGCCCGGGTCCTGCTGTTCGAGCCGAATCCGGGGGATCCCGACCTCGCCTGGTACCTCAAGTCCCCGAGCCTGGCGCGCTGGCTGCGCGACTGGCTGGACGGCACCGGTTGGTTCCGCGAGGAATGGGACGAGGACGAGATGGAGGTGACCCCCTGGACGGAGTTCAGCTCCCGGTGCGCGGCCTGAGCCCGCCCCGCCGCACCGCGTAGACCAGCGCGCCCACCGCCAGCACCGCCGCCCCCGAGACCGCCGACGCGAGGGGCAGCGCACACGCCAGCACCACACAGCCGGACAGCCCCACCGCTGCCACGGCCCGGTCCTTGACAGCTGAACCGAGAGTCCACGCGGAAGCGTTCGCGATCGCGTAGTAGACGAGCACTCCGAAAGAGGAGAAGCCGATCGCGCCCCGCAGATCGGCGGTGGCCGCGAGCACCGCCACGACCGCACCCACCGCGAGCTCCGCGTGGTGCGGCACCTGATGCCGGGGATGTACGGCCGCCAGCGCGCGCGGCAGATGGCCGTCCCGGGCCATCGCCAGGACCGTGCGCGACACCCCGAGCACGAGGGCCAGCAGAGAGCCCAGCGCGGCCAGCGCCGCGCCCGCCCGGACCACGGGGGACAGTCCGGGCCACCCGGCCGCGCGCACCGCGTCGGCCAGCGGGGCGGCCGACGCCGCCAGCCCGTCGCTGCCGAGCACCGACAGGGCCGCCACCGCCACGGCGGCGTACACCAGCAGCGCGATCCCCAGCGCGAGCGGCACCGCGCGCGGGATCGTGCGCTCCGGATCACGCACCTCCTCGCCCAGGGTGGTGATCCGGGCGTAGCCCGCGAAGGCGAAGAACAGCAGACCCGCCCCCTGCAACAGCCCGGCCGCCTTCCACTCCCCGCCGGCCAGGGCCCCCGGATCCGCCGCACCGGAGGTCAGGCACGCCACGACGACCCCGGCCAGTACCGCCAGTACCGCCGCCACGATCAGCCGGGCGATCCGGGCCGACTTCTGCACCCCGCCGTAGCCCGCGGCGGTCAGGGCCACCACCGCCGCGACGGCCACCGCGTGCTGCCGCCCCGGCCACACGTACGCCCCGACGGTCAGCGCCATCGCCGCACAGGAGGCCGTCTTGCCGACCACGAACCCCCAGCCGGCCAGGTACCCCCAGAACGGGCCGAGCCGCTCGCGGCCGTAGACGTAGGTCCCGCCGGAGGCCGGATACCGGGCGGCCAGCCGGGCCGATGACCAGGCGTTGCAGTACGCCACCAGGGCGGCCACCGCGAGGGCCGCGAGCAGTCCGCCGCCCGCCGCACGGGCCGCCGGGGCGAGGGCGGCGAAGATTCCCGCGCCGACCATGGCGCCGAGTCCGACGACGACGGCGTCGGACACCCCCAGGCTGCGCTTCAGCTCGTTGTCCACGGGCGGAGGGTAGCCGGGCCGGATGACGGCTGGGATGACGGGCCGGATCCGCGGACCGGGGCCGCCCTAGCTGACGCCCTCCCGGCCCGGCAGCGGCATGCGCGCCCGCTCCCACCCCTCCAGAGCGGTCAGACAGGCGTGGTCCAGGTGCCGCAGCCCGCTGAGGTCCAGCCGCACCGACGGCCCGTGCGGCAGTGCCTCCAACGCGTCCAGCAGCTTCGGCAGCCGCAGGAAACTGGCGTTCCCCACGACCCGGACGCACAGCTCGCCGCCCTCCCACGCCTCCTCGATGTGCACGTGCGAGGTCTCCCAGGCCGCCTTGGCCACCGCCAGGCCCAGCCCGATCAGCACCCCCTCGAAGAGGCTGGTGGCCACGATCGAGACGGCGGTCACCACCAGCACCACCGCCTCGCCCCGGTGGCTCCGCCACAGGGCCGCCACCGCCCGGGCCGGCAGCAGCTTCCAGCCCGCGTGCAACAGCACCCCGGCGAGCGCGGCCAGCGGGACCACCTCCAGCAGCTGCGGAAAGGCCACCGCGAACAGCAGCAGCCAGCCGCCGTGCATGATCCGGGACGCCCGGGTACGGGCCCCGGCCTCCACGTTCGCCGAGCTGCGCACGATCACGGCGGTCATCGGCAGCGCCCCGAGCAGCCCGCACACGGTGTTCCCGATGCCCTGCGCCACCAGCTCCCGGTCGTAGTCGGTGCGCGGCCCGTCGTGCATCCGGTCGACGGCCGCGGCACTGAACAGGGTCTCGGCGGAGGCGATCAGCGCGAGCGCGATCACGGTCCCGACGGCTCCGACGGACCCCAGCACCCCGAAGCCGGACCATCCCGGCGGCGCCACCGCGTCCAGCACCCCCGTCACCCGGACCCGCTCGACGGGCAGCCGCAGCACCGCGGCCACGACGGTGGCGGCCGCCACCCCGACCAGCGCGCCCGGCACCAGCCGCGCCCGGGCCGGCACCCGCCGCCAGAGCACCAGGACGGCGATGGTCCCCGCACCCAGCGCCACGGCGGCCCAGTCGGCCTGCGCCCCGAGCTCGTGCACCGTGGCCATCTTGGCCAGGGTCTGGCCGGGAGCCTCCACCCCGCCCACGGCATAGAGCTGCCCGGCGATCAGCACGAGCCCGATCCCCGCCAGCATCCCGTGCACCACGGCGACCGAGATCGCCCGGAACCACCGCCCGAGGCGCAGCACCCCCATGCCCAGCTGGAGCACCCCGGCGGCCAGCACCAGCACCCCGAGGGCGGCCAGGCCGTAACCCTGCACGGCCTCGTAGACCAGCACCGTCAGCCCGGCCGCGGGACCGCTGACCTGGAGGGCGCTGCCCCGGAACCAGCCGGTGACCAGCCCCCCGACCACCCCGGTGACGATCCCCAGCTCGGCCGGTACACCCGAGGCGACGGCCACCCCGACACAGAGCGGAAGCGCCACCAGCGCGACGACGACGGACGCGCCGAAGTCCGCTCGGAAATTGCCGGCCCCGGGCATGCGGGAACCCCCTCGTCACGCGGTGATGGATGTCACCCAGCGTGCTGGGCGCATCCGCCCCCGCCCAGTCACCACCGGGAGGCCGGGCAGGAGCACGCGCCGCTCACGCCCCGCACACACCTTGCGCTCCCCGGCCGGGCGCCCACGGTGCGCATGACGAAGGGCACAACGCGGGCGGCCGCCGGTGCGCCCGGCGATCCGCCCCCGTTGTGCCCCACGGGTCCGCTCAGTGACGCTCGCGCGCCTCAGCGGTGGTTCAGCGGTAGTTCACGAACTGGATCGCGAAGTCCAGGTCCTTGCCCTTGAGGAGGGCCTGGACGGCCTGGAGGTCGTCACGGCTCTTGGAGCTGACGCGCAGCTCGTCACCCTGGACCTGGGCCTTCACGCCCTTGGGGCCCTCGTCCCGGATGATCTTCGCGACCTTCTTGGCGTTCTCCTGGGAGATGCCCTCCTCGATCGACGCGAAGATCTTGTACTCCTTGCCGGACAGCTGCGGCTCGCCGGCGTCCAGCGCCTTCAGCGAGATCCCGCGCTTGACCAGCTTGGTCTCGAACACGTCGAGGACGGCCTTGACGCGCTCCTCGGAGACCGCCTCCATGAGGATCTTGTCGCCGGACCAGGCGATGGTCGCGTTGGTGCCCTTGAAGTCGAAGCGCTGCGAAAGTTCCTTGGCGGTCTGGTTGAGGGCGTTGTCGACCTCCTGCCGCTCGACCTTCGAGACGATGTCGAAACTGGAGTCGGCCATGTGCTGTGGCTCCTTGAAGTCGGCTGTGATGGGCCCCGGAGGGCCGCGGCCGGACATCCCCGGACCGCTCCGCAAAGCCTAGCCACCACGCCCACGTGGGGCGCTGATCAATCCGGTGGCGAACCATCCCCGAGCATCGGGTATCGTTTACGTCGTTGCCAGGGAACAACGCCGAAAGGCGGAGGAACCGAAGCGACATCCCATGGCGGTGTGCCCGAGTGGCCAATGGGAGCGGACTGTAAATCCGTCGGCTTAGCCTACCCAGGTTCGAATCCTGGCGCCGCCACGCGAGTGGAACCCCCGTTCATCTGCGGAAACGCAGTGGACGGGGGTTTCTTCGCATACCCCGACGCCCACCGGCCCCCATCCGGCCGCGCAGGACCCGGGCCCGCTCAGGGCCGGGGCGCGGTGACCGTCAGGTGGTAGGTCGTGTCGATCCAGAAGCCGTTCGCCGCCGCCGCCTCCACCTCCAGGACGAACTGGCCCGGCGGGAGGGGTTCGAGGGCGCACCACAGCCCCCAGGCCACCTGCGGCAGCCCCCTCAGGGGGAAGGGCTTCGAGGAGAACTCCCTCAACCCCAGCGGAGAGCTGTTCAGGGCCGCCGAAGCCCGGCCCACCTCCAGCCGCCACGGCCGGGTCAGGAACGGCACCGCCGCCCGCTTGGTGTTCAGCACCGGGAAGAACAGCGGCCGCCCCGACGGGATGCTGCACCGGCGCACCACCCGGCCGCCGTAGGTCCCCGCCAGGAACCACACATCCCGAGGCTGGCGCCGGCCGGCGTACGCGCCCGTCGTGTCCCCCACCGGACTCTCCTCGTCCGGCGCGGACAGGGCCCACCGCCACCACCGGGCCGCGAGCCGGCCGCCCTCCGCCGCGCTCACGCGCCACTCGCCGTCGCCCATGCCCCACCCCGGAACCCCGTACGGCCGCCCCCTGCGGCCGATTTCGGGGTGACCCTATCGGCCCCCCGCCACGCACCGAAGCGGTCGGCCGGTCGTTTCACGGGGCATGACATGGACTTCGGACAAACACGGCAAAGCCGGAGGCGGCGTACTGCTCGCCCTGCTCGGCGCCGGTATCCCCGCCCTGGTCGGAGCCGCGCTGCACGGCCACACGGGAGAGCCCTACCGGGAGACCCGCCTGCACTTCGCCGCACAGCGCCCCGACGGCCGGGAACCCGTCGCGAAAGGGGAGTTCACCCGGTTCCTCGACCGCGAGGTCACCCCCGCCTTCCCCGAAGGGCTCACCCTCCGCGACACGTACGGCCAGTGGCGCGGCGACGACGGCGCCGTCATCCGCGAGCCCGGCTACGAGGTCGTGCTGCTCTACCCCAGCACCGAGGCCGACGAGCGCGGCACCCGCGTCGAACGGATCCGCCGGCAGTACGAGAAACAGTTCCGCCAGCACCCCGTCCGGCGCGTCGACGACGAGGTGCAGGCCGGTTTCTGACAACCGGTCGGCCCCACCGCACCCCGCCCACAGCACCCCGCCCACCGCACCCGCGTCAGTTGCCCGCCACGTCCTTCACGGCCACCGAGACCGGCGCCGAGCCCGAGACGAGCTCCAGCGTCAGCCCCGCCGTCGCCGGAGTCTCGACCAGCTCCGCCAGCACCGCCGCCACGTCGTCGCGCGGCACGAGCCCCCGGCCCGTGTCCGCCTCCAGCCGGACCAGCCCCGTACCGGCGTCGTCCGTCAGCCGGCCCGGCCGCAGCACCGTCCACTCCAGCCCCAGCCGGGTCCGCAGATGGGCATCGGCGTCACCCTTCGCCCGCAGGTACACGTCGAAGACCTCCTCGCCCTCGTGCCGCGGGTCGGCACCCATCGTGGAGACCATCAGGAAGCGGCGCACCCGCGCCCGTTCGGCGGCATCGGCGAACAGCACCGCCGCGGCCCGGTCCACGGTGTCCTTGCGCGCCGCACCGCTGCCGGGACCGGCACCGGCGGCGAACACCGCCACGTCCGCGCCCTGCAGGATCCCCGCGACGTGCTCGACCGAAGCCGACTCCAGGTCGCACAGCACCGGTTCGGCACCGGCCTCCCGCAGGTCGCCGCCCTGCTCCGGATCACGGATGATGCCCGCGACCTCGTACCCGCGCGCGGCGAGCAGGCGCTCCAGCCGCAGCGCGATCCGACCGTGTCCACCCGCGATGACGATGCGCATGCCCCGACCGTACGACGGCCCGCCCGCCCCCGCCCGCGAACACCCCGCGAAGCACTACGGTCCCGGCTCCGTACGGCCCTGCCGCGGCAGGTCCAGGGCCACCGCCACCGCCGAGTCGCAGTACTCCCGCACGGCACTCGTACGGGCTACCACGCGCCCCCGGTGGATCACGATGCGGCTGTACGCGAGCGACAGCACCCCGGCGATCCGGTCCCCGCGCACGGCCAGCAGCTCCGCCGGGAAGCCGGCCTCCACCCGGACCTCCGGCAGCCCCATCGCCTCCCGGGCGGCGGCACTGACCGCCTCGTACGCCTCGCCCGCGCGCAGGCCGCCCTGGGAGGCCAGCAGGTACGCCGCTTCGAGCGGATCGCCCCGGCCCACCGGGTTCCCGGCGTCCCGCAGCGCCCCGCTGCCGGCCGCGACGCGGACCCCGGCCGAGCGCAGCAGGCGGACGGGGGCCGTGCGCAGCCCGCGGCGCTCCAGGGCCGCGCAGTCGCCCTGGGGCAGGCAGGTGACCCGGACGCCGGCGGCGGCGAGCCGGTCGGCCGCACGGGTGGCCGAGTCCAGCGGGAGCCGGGACAGACCGCCGCACGGGCCGATGGTCACCCCGGGCCGCAGCCCGCCGGCCATGGCCGCCAGCCGGGCCAGCCGGCCCGGGTCGTCACCGTCGGTGTGCAGGTCCACCGGGCAGCCGTGCTCCGCGGCCAGCTCCAGGACCGCCTCCAGGAAGCCCGTCGGGTCGGGGTCGAGGTCCGGACAGCCGCCGATCACCGAGGCGCCCATCTTCACGGCGTCGCGCAGCATGGCGAGCCCGTCCGCGCCGGCCACCCCGGTCAGCAGCCGGGGCACCGCCACCGTCGTCAGGTCCGCCAGCCCGCGCAGGGAGCGGCGGGCCTGGAGGACGGCCTCCATGGGCCCGAGCCCGTGCACGTCGCCGATCCGGACGTGGGAGCGCACCGCGGTGGCGCCGTGGCCGAGCTGGAGCAGGGCCGCTTCGGTGGCCCGGCGCTGCACCTCGTCGGGGGCGTACGAGACCGGCCCCTCGCCGTCGGCGGTCAGCGCGGTGTCCCCGTGGGCGTGCGGCTCGGCGGGGGCGGGCAGGAGCAGGTAGCCGCGCAGGTCGACCCGCGACAGGGCGGGGGCGGGCAGGCTCCCGGCGGTGCCCACGGCCTGGATGCGACCGCCGTTGAGCCGGACGTCGACGGTCCGGCCGTCGGTGAGCCGGGCCCCGGTGAGCAGGAGCCCCGTCGCCTCGGCGGCGGGTCCGCCGACGGGATTGCGCGGGGACGGGGAGGGCTGCTGCGGCTGGCTGTCGGACATCGCGCTCCTGCGGTGGCTCGGGCGGTTCCTGTGCCGTGGCCGCAGCCGGCGGCCCAAGATCACGCAGCGTGCTCCGAGCCTAGGGCGCGGGGGTCCCGGGTTCGCGGAGGAGCGCAATAGTCGTACCGGTGTGGTCCCGGTGTGGTCGGGCGGCGGGGGAGCGGAGTGTGACCCCGGGCACAAACGGGCCGTTTTTCGGGGCAGGAGAGGCCCGAGAGCCCTGTGGAATGGCCGGGCGGGCGCTTCGGAGCCCAGTCGCCCCAAAGGATTTGGGCGATCGGCTGGCAACCGTGTAATGTCTTCCTCGCTCGCCCCAATAGCTCAGTCGGTAGAGCGTCTCCATGGTAAGGAGAAGGTCTGCGGTTCGATTCCGCATTGGGGCTCTGGTGAGAGAGGTTCCCCACCCTCGGGTGGGGAACGGATCTCATCAAAGCGGCGTAGCTCAGTCGGTAGAGCAAGCGGCTCATAATCGCTGTGTCACCGGTTCAAGTCCGGTCGCCGCTACACCCAGTAGCCGATTGCGGGGTCGGTCTCCCGATCGGCTACTCTTTTATGCGTTCATCCGTCCCAATCCGTCAAGGAGCACTCACGTGGCTGCCACCGACGTCCGCCCGAAGATCACGCTGGCCTGCGTGGAGTGCAAGGAGCGGAACTACATCACCAAGAAGAACCGGCGTAACAACCCGGACCGCATGGAGATGAAGAAGCACTGCCCGCGCTGCAACTCGCACACCGCGCACCGCGAGACCCGCTAGTCACTGGCGAAGTCTCCAATATAGGCACCGTCATGAGGTCGTCCCCTTCAATGGGGGCGGCCTCGTGTCGTTTCCGCACCAGATCTTGATCAGGTGTGCGGTACGCCGCCCGGGTGCGGCCGGAGTGCGCGATTCGTGCCGCCTTCGAGCGCGCCCCTTCACCATGTCCGTGCAACGTGTCCAAACGTGTCCCTGCAACAGGAGGCAGTGAGCCATGGCCCTCGATCAGACCTTCGTGGGGCGGACCTACCCGCCCACCGAGCCGTACGAGGTCGGCCGGGAGAAGATCCGCGAATTCGCGGTCGCGGTGGGTGACGAGAATCCCGTCTACACCGATCCCGAAGCCGCCAAGGCGTTTGGTCACCAGGACGTGATCGCCCCGCCGACTTTCGTGTTCGCCATCACCTTCGCGGCCGCCGGCCAGGTCATCGAGGACCCGCAGCTGGGCCTGGACTACAGCCGCGTCGTGCACGGCGACCAGAAGTTCGCGTACGTCCGCCCCGTGCGGGCGGGTGACCGGCTCAGCGTGACCTCCACCATCGAGGCCGTGAAGTCGCTCGCCGGCAACGACATCATCGACATCCGCGGCGAAGTCCACGACGAGTCCGGCGAGCACGTGGTGACGGCGTGGACCAAGCTCGTGTCCCGCGCCCCCGAGGAGGCCTGAGATGACCGCGCAGATCCACTACGCCGACGTCGAGGTCGGCACCGAGCTCCCGGCGGCGTCCTTCCCCGTGACCCGCGCCACGCTCGTCCGCTACGCCGGCGCCTCGGGTGACTTCAACCCGATCCACTGGAACGAGAAGTTCGCCAAGGAGGTCGGGCTGCCGGACGTGATCGCCCACGGCATGTTCACCATGGCCGAGGCGATCCGCGTCGTGACCGACTGGGCGGGCGACCCGGGCGCGGTCGTCGAGTACGGCGTCCGCTTCACGAAGCCGGTCGTGGTCCCGAACGACGACCAGGGCGCGCTGATCGAGGTCACCGCGAAGGTCGCCGCCAAGCTGGACGACAACCGCGTACGGGTCGACCTGACGGCCCTCAGCGCCGGCCAGAAGGTCCTGGGCATGTCCCGCGCCGTGGTGCAGCTGGCCTGACGGGGCGGGGTGGGGTGGGGGCTCGCGGTGCGGGGGCTCGCGGTGCGGGCCCGCTATCTCCCCCTCGACCCCGTGGGGTGGGGCGGGGGTTGCCCACCCGCCTCCCTGGGTGCGGGCCGGTGGGCCGGGTGAGCGGGATCCCCACGGCCCGGATCAGAGAAGTCTGGGGGCTTCCCGTCAGTCCCATCGTCCTTCCGTGTCGTGCCGGCCTGTCAAGGGCGCTCCTTCGTCGCGTCACTTCGTGATCGCCTTCGGCGACCCTTGACAGGCCGACCCGCCCCGGAAAGCCGAAAGACTGCCGGGAAACCCCCAAAGAAACGGCACGGTCCATCGTCGGAGGAGCGGGTCCGTCAGCGATGAGCGAGGGGCCGGGGGCCAGCCCGCCGGGCATCCGGGCCCTCAGATGCCCGGTTTCCGGGTCGCGGGCGCGACTACCTGCACGAGAGGTTGATCAGAGCCCCCAGGGAAGCCCCCAAGCGCGACAGATCGCTACGCGCTTCTCTGATCTCGGCGGCCGGCGGCCCGTCGTCCCTCTCTGGGGGCGTGCGCCCGTGGTTAGAGGGTTCCAGGCGCAAGACCCCCATACGCACCTCAGCGCCTTCCCCTTACTGCGTCGATGCGTGGACAGAGGGTAGGCACGAGGGGCATCGCGCCGACCGGAGCGGTCGCCGCGCACAGTGAGCGAGTAGTGGGGGCGACATGGCCATCATCGTCACATTCGAGATTCCGGGCGTCGGGCAGGAGCTCTACGACGCCTGCATCAGCCGCCTCACCGACGGCGGCGAGTTCGCCTCGCTCGCCGACATCCCGGCTCCCGGACTGATCTCCCACATGGCCGGTCCGGTCGACGGCGGGTGGCGGGTCGTCGACGTGTGGGAGTCCGAGGAGGCACTCGAGAGCTTCTCCAAGATCCTCCAGCCGATCCTGGCCGACCTGGGACACGCCGACGCCGAGCCGCAGATCATCCCTGCGCACAACGTCGTCACCAGCTGACGAGCCGCGACAACGACGCCTCCGCAACCCAGGTGGTTGCGGAGGCATCATCGATTCCGGTCTCAGCCAGACCAGTGGGCGGACACTCCCGAGAGCGTGGCCGAGAATTCCTGAGCCCCGGACGGCCGTCCGACGCCAAGCCGGGAGGAGCGCGTAGCGATCTGTCGCGCCTGTCGGCTCCCTGGGCTGCTCTTTTCGCCCTCTGGTGCGGGTATCGGCCCAAGACGGCCGCTGGACGCTGAGATGTGAGGAGCGCGTAGCGATCTGTCGCGTCTGGGGGCTTCCCTGGTGGCTCTGATGGGCCTCTCGTGCGGGTTGCCGCGCCCGCGACCCGGAAACAGGGCAACTGAGGGCCCAGATGTCCGGTCTGCCGGCGCCCGGTCCCTCGCCTGGTCCCTGAGGGACCCGTCCCTTCTCCTCTGGACCGTGCCGTTTCTTTGGGGGTTTCCCGGCAGTCTTTCGGCTTTCCGGTTCGGGTCGGTCGGTCAAGGGTCGCCGTAGGCGATCACGAAGTGACGCGACGAAGGAGCGCCCTTGAGGGACCGGGCCGAACCGGAAGGACGATGGGACTGACGGGAAGCCCCCAACCCGCTCTGAGACCGCCCCAGGGGATCCCGCTCACCCGGCCCCGCCCCGCCCCACACCCCCCGCTTGACATGGTTAGTGATTGAGTACTAACTTACTTACATGGCAAGGATGAGTGCGGACGAGCGGCGCGAGAGCGTCATTCGCGCGGCGATCGTGGAGTTCGCCTGCGGCGGCTACTACGGGACCTCCACCGAGGCGATCGCCAAGCGGGTCGGGGTTTCGCAGCCCTACCTCTTCCGGCTGTTCCCCAGCAAGCAGGCCATCTTCCTCGCGGCGGCGGCCCGCTGTATGGAGCGGACCCGGGAGGTGTTCGCCCAGGCGGCCGACGGGCTCCAGGGTGAGGACGCCCTGCACGCCATGTCCGCCGCCTACAACAAGCACATCGCCGACGACCCGCAGGTCGTCCAGATGCAGCTGCAGATGTACGTCACCGTGGCGTCCGCCGAGGCGGCCGGGGACCTGGAGTTCGGCCGGCTGGTGCGTGCCGGCTGGCTGGAGCTCTGGGACGCCGTGATGGCCCCGCTCGGCGGGGACGCCGGCGAGACGACCACCTTCATGGCCTACGGAATGCTCATCAACACCCTCACCGCGATGGGCTTCCCGCCCAGTCATCGCGTCTGGGAGGGGTTCCCCTCGGCGAGTCCCGAGTGCTGACCCCCGCCCCTGACGGCTACGCCGTCTTTTTTTGCCCGCGAAAGTTAGTCAGCAATAACTAACAACCCCCAGGGGGAAACCGTGAACCAGCCAGCCGAGACGAAGCTCAGCAGGCCCGCGATCTGGGCCTTAATCCTGACGGGCGCCGCCAGCTTCATGGCCGCCCTCGACAACCTCGTCGTCACCACCGCCCTCCCCGCCATCCGCGCCGACCTCGGCGGCGGGCTGGAGGACCTGGAGTGGACGGTGAACGCCTACACGCTCACCTTCGCCGTCCTGCTGATGTTCGGCTCCGCCCTCGGTGACCGCTTCGGCCGGCGCCGGCTCTTCATCGCCGGGCTCGTCGTCTTCACCGGCGCGTCCGCCGCCGGCGCCATGTCGTCCGGGATCGACCAGCTGATCGCCGCCCGCGCCGTGCAGGGCGTGGGCGCGGCGATCATGATGCCGCTCAGCCTCACCCTGCTCACCGCAGCCGTTCCCGCGGCCCGGCGGGGCGTGGCACTCGGCATCTACGGAGCCGTGAGCGGACTGGCCGTCGCCACCGGGCCCCTCGTCGGCGGCAGCATCACGGAGCACATCTCCTGGCAGTGGATCTTCTGGCTCAACGTGCCCATCGGCCTCGCCGTGATCCCGCTCTCCCGCCTGCGCCTCGCCGAGTCCACCGCCCCGAACTCCCGCCTCGACATCCCGGGCACCCTCCTGATCAGCGGCGGCCTCTTCGGCATCGTCTACGGCCTGGTCACCGCCAACATCCACGGCTGGACCAACGCCACCGTCCTGACCTCCCTCATCGGCGGCGGCGTCCTCATCGCGGGCTTCGTGGGCCACGGCTTCCGCAGCGCCAACGCCATGCTGCCCATGCGGCTCTTCCGCGACCGGGGCTTCTTCGGGATCAACATCGCCAGCCTGATGATGTACCTCGGCATGTTCGGCTCGATCTTCCTGCTCAGCCAGTTCCTCCAGGGCGTCGTCGGCTACTCGCCCGCCGAAGCCGGTCTGCGCATGCTCCCCTGGACGGGTATGGCGGTCATCGTCGCCCCGATCGGCGGGGTGCTGTCCGACCGGATCGGCGGCCGCCCCGTCGTCGTCGCCGGTCTGGCCCTCCAGGCCATCGGCCTCGGCTGGTTCGCCATGATCCTGAGCACGGACCTCTCGTACGCCGCCCAGCTCCCGGCGCTCGTCCTGAGCGGGATCGGCATGTCCCTGTTCTTCGCCCCCGCCGGCAACCTGCTGATGTCCACGGTGACCGCCGCAGACCAGGGCAAGGCCTCCGGCGCCAACAACGCCCTGCGCGAGGTCGGCGGCGCCCTCGGCGTCGCGGTCCTGGCCTCCGTCTTCTCCGCCCAGGGCGGCTACGAGACCCCGCAGGCCTTCACCGACGGCACCGTCCCCGCCCTGTGGATCGGCGCGGTCGTCCTGGCCGTGGCCTCCGCCCTCGCCCTGCTGCTCCCGGGCAAGGCCGAGATCGCCGAGTCCCAGGCGCAGGCCCCGGCGGAAGAGGCCCCGGCCCCGGCCCCGGCCGCGGCCCCCGCCCCCACGCCCGTCCGCGTCGGCTGATCCAGGAGCGTCATGTACTACCCGCAGAGAAGATGAGCCCCCGCCCCGCCCCCGCCCCCGTCCGACTCGGCCGAACCAGGAGCGCCGTGCACTACCCGCAGAGAAGATGAACCGCCCACAGCGCCTGAACCGTGCGAAGGAGACCCCGTCATGCCCGACATCCCCTGGCTCACGCCCACCCAGGCCCCCGAAGGAGCCGAGGTCTACGTCATGGCCTCCCGCTTCGAGACCTCCACGCTCCTCGGCGCCGTCCGGTTCTTCCTCAAGGCGCCCGGAATCATCAGCCAGATCCGCAAGGCCCCCGGCGCCCACGGCGCGGCCCTCCGGGCCCGCGTCCTGGGCCGGACCTTCCTCACCCTCTCCGCCTGGGAGGACCGGGACGCGCTCTACCGCTTCGCCCGCAGCGAGCCGCACCGCTCCAGCTCCCGCGCCGCCGGCGCCTACATGAAGGAATCCGCCTTCACCTTCTGGACCGTCCCGGCCTCCGAACTCCCCATCACCTGGGACGAGGCCGAGCGCCGGCTGGCGGAGCGGAAGCAGGGCTACTGAGTGCCCCGCCGGGATGCGAGGGGGACGGACCGTACTCTTGTCCACGTGCAGGAACTCCACGACGCCCCCCTCGCCCCGCTGACCACCTTCCGCCTCGGCGGCCCCGCGGCCCGGCTGGTCACCGCGACCACCGACGCCGAAGTGGTCGAAACCGTGCGCGCCGCGGACGAGAGCGGTACCCCGCTCCTGGTCATCGGCGGCGGCAGCAACCTGGTCATCGGAGACCAGGGCTTCGCCGGCACCGCCCTGCGCATCGCCACCACCGGCTTCACCCTGGACGGCACCACCCTGGAGCTCGCCGCCGGCGAGAACTGGTCCGACGCCGTCGCCCGCACCGTCGAGGCCGGGCTCGCCGGCATCGAGTGCCTCGCCGGGATCCCCGGCTCGGCCGGCGCCACCCCGATCCAGAACGTGGGCGCGTACGGCCAGGAAGTCTGCGACACCATCACCGAGGTCGTCGCCTACGACCGCACCACCGGCGAGACGGTCACCCTGACCGCCGCCGAGTGCGCCTTCCGGTACCGCAACAGCACCTTCAAGGACCAGCCCGACCGCTACGTCGTCCTCCGCGTGCGCTTCGCCCTGGAGGACGCGGGCGGCCTCTCCGCCCCGATCAAGTACCCCGAGACGGCCCGCGCCCTCGGCGTCGAGGCCGGCGACCGCGTCCCGGCCGCCCTCGCCCGCGAGACCGTACTGCGCCTGCGCGCCGGCAAGGGCATGGTCCTGGACCCCGCCGACCACGACACCTGGTCGGCCGGCTCCTTCTTCCACAACCCGATCCTGACCGACGCGGCCTACGCGGCCTTCCTGGTCCGCGTCCAGGACCGCCTCGGCGCCGACACCGCCCCGCCCGCCTACCCGGCCGGCGAGGGCCGTACGAAGACCAGCGCGGCCTGGCTCATCGACAAGGCCGGATTCACCAAGGGCTACGGCACCGGCCCCGCCCGCATCTCCACCAAGCACACCCTGGCCCTCACCAACCGCGGCGAGGCCACCACCGAGGACCTGCTGACCCTCGCCCGGGAGGTCGTCGCGGGCGTCCACGCGGCCTTCGGCGTCACCCTCGTCAACGAGCCCGTGACGGTCGGCGTCGACCTCTGACATGCACTGCCCCCTGCACGGGGCCGGTACGGACCCCACACGGCTGGTGGGGCGCGAGATCCGCCGGGTCGTCGCGTCCTGGCACATCTGCGAAGGCGAGCGCTCCGAGGCACCGCTCGACGTCTGGCTGATCGACAGCGTCGGCGAGTGCACGCGCATCACCACAGGGTCCGACCAGTGCCTCATCGTCGAGTGCGCCGAGCCGCACGAGCCGTACGACCTGGGGGAGTGGGGCCGGATCGAGGTCGGCGAGGACCTCGGCGAGCACCCCTTCCTGCGCCACCTCGGCCAGACCGTCGAATCGGTCGCCGAGTTCGCGCTGCCCGAGCAGGGGCGCACCCACCTGGAGATCGGCTTCCCCGACGGTCACCGGGTACGGGCCGACTGCCACGAGGGCGACCTGCGGCTCACCCGGCCAGCCAGTGCTCGATCCCGTCCAGAAGCTTCGCCTTGACCTCCTCCGGCGCGGCCGACCCGCGCACCGACTGACGGGCCAGCTCGGCGAGCTCCGCGTCCGTGAAGGCGTGGTGGCGGCGCGCGATCTCGTACTGGGCCGCGAGCCGGGACCCGAAGAGCAGCGGGTCGTCCGCGCCCAGCGCCATCGGCACCCCGGCCTCGAAGAGGGTCCGCAGCGGTACGTCCTCGGGCCGCTCGTACACGCCGAGGGCGACGTTGGAGGCCGGGCAGACCTCGCAGGTGATCTGCCGGTCGGCGAGCCGCTTCAGCAGCCGGGGGTCCTCGGCGGCCCGTACGCCGTGCCCGATGCGGGCGGCGTGCAGGTCGTCGAGGCAGTCGCGGACGGAGGAGGGGCCGGTCAGCTCGCCGCCGTGCGGGGCCGCGAGCAGGCCGCCCTCGCGGGCGATGGCGAAGGCGCGGTCGAAGTCGCGGGCCATGCCGCGGCGCTCGTCGTTGGAGAGCCCGAAGCCCACGATGCCGCGGTCGGCGTAGCGGACCGCGAGGCGGGCCAGGGTGCGGGCGTCGAGGGGGTGCTTCATGCGGTTCGCGGCGATCAGGACGCGCATGCCGAGGCCGGTCTCGCGGGAGGCGCTGTCGACGGCGTCGAGGATGACCTCGACGGCCGGGATCATCCCGCCGAGGAGGGGCGCGTAGGAGGTGGGGTCGACCTGGATCTCCAGCCAGCCGCTGCCGTCGCGGACGTCCTCCTCGGCCGCCTCGCGGACCAGCCGCTGGATGTCCTCGGGCTCGCGCAGGCAGTTGCGGGCGGCGTCGTAGAGCCGCTGGAAGCGGAACCAGCCGCGCTCGTCGGTGGCGCGCAGCTTGGGCGGCTCCCCGGCGGTCAGGGCGTCGGGGAGGCGGACGCCGTACTTGTCGGCGAGCTCCAGCAGGGTCGACGGGCGCATCGAGCCCGTGAAGTGCAGGTGGAGGTGGGCCTTCGGCAGAAGCGTGAGATCGCGTACGTGCTCCATCTGGTGATCCTGCCGCATCGGTCACCCGATTGGCAGCGGATTACCTGAACGGGACGTTGCCCGAACATGAATCTGACGCCGGTGGGGTGGGCGGTTGGGCCGCTGCGCGGAGCGGTCCCCTACCCTCCCTTCCTCCGTTCCCCGGGGCTCCGCCCCGGACCCCGCGCCTCAAACTCCCCCAGCTACCGCTGGGAGGTGCCCCCAGGCGAGGCTGAATCAGGCCGGACGCGCCGGAGCGGCGCCGCCCCCGCAGGGGTGACGCCGCTCCGGGATGTCCGCGGAACCGCCGGAGGCCTAGGCCTTGGCCTCCGCCAGGAGCTTCTGGATGCGGGACACGCCCTCGACCAGGTCCTCGTCGCCCAGGGCGTAGGACAGGCGCAGGTAGCCCGGGGTGCCGAAGGCCTCGCCCGGGACGACCGCGACCTCGGCCTCGTCCAGGATCAGCGCGGCCAGCTCGACGGAGGTCTGCGGGCGCTTGCCGCGGATCTCCTTGCCGAGCAGCTCCTTGACCGACGGGTACGCGTAGAACGCGCCCTCGGGGGTCGGGCAGAGGACGCCGTCGATCTCGTTGAGCATCTTCACCATCGTCTGGCGGCGGCGGTCGAAGGCCTTGCGCATCTCGGCGACGGCGTCCAGGTTGCCCGAGACGGCGGCCAGCGCGGCGACCTGGGCCACGTTGGAGACGTTGGAGGTGGCGTGCGACTGGAGGTTGGTCGCGGCCTTGATGACGTCCTGCGGGGCGATGACCCAGCCCACGCGCCAGCCCGTCATGGCGTACGTCTTGGCGACGCCGTTGACGATGATGCACTTGTCGCGCAGGGCCGGGACCAGCACGGGCAGCGAGGTGAACTTCGCGTCGCCGTAGACGAGGTGCTCGTAGATCTCGTCCGTGAGGACCCACAGGCCGTGCTCGGCGGCCCACTCGCCGATCGCCTTCGCGTCGTCCTCGCTGTAGACCGCGCCGGTCGGGTTGGAGGGGGAGACGAACAGGACGACCTTGGTGCGCTCGGTGCGCGCGGCCTCCAGCTGCTCGACGGAGACGCGGTAGCCGGTGGTCTCGTCGGCGACGACCTCGACCGGGACACCGCCGGCGAGGCGGATCGACTCCGGGTAGGTGGTCCAGTACGGGGCGGGGACGATGACCTCGTCGCCCGGGTCGAGGATCGCGGCGAAGGCCTCGTAGATGGCCTGCTTGCCGCCGTTGGTCACCAGCACCTGGGAGGCGTCGACCTCGTAGCCGGAGTCGCGCAGCGTCTTGGCGGCGATGGCCTTCTTCAGCTCGGGCAGGCCGCCGGCGGGCGTGTAGCGGTGGAACTTGGGGTCGCGGCAGGCCTCGACCGCCGCCTCGACGATGTAGTCCGGCGTCGGGAAGTCGGGCTCGCCCGCGCCGAAGCCGATCACCGGGCGCCCGGCGGCCTTGAGGGCCTTGGCCTTGGCGTCGACGGCGAGGGTGGCGGACTCGGAGATGGCGCCGATGCGGGCAGACACCCGGCGCTCGGAGGAAGGCGTTGCAGAGGTCATGGGGCCAATCGTCCCAGACGGCCGAGAAGGCCCGCACACCGTTTCAAACACCGGACGGAGCAGATCCGGATGGCTTCTGTTCGACGTCACGGCCCGGACCACGTACACTCACCTGTCGTTGGTCCTCAACAGCCGCCCCAGAGCGTGAGCACTCCGTGCACCCGCTCGGATGCGGTAGGTTGGGGAACGCAACAAAGGGTCGTAGCTCAATTGGTAGAGCACTGGTCTCCAAAACCAGCGGTTGGGGGTTCGAGTCCCTCCGGCCCTGCTTCACACTCCTTCTCGGATGTGTGCGCAGGTACGTACTTCGATGCAACGCCGTGCGGCGCAACCGGGCGCGGCTACGGCCACGACCCGGATTCAGGTGAGAGACGTGACGGACGCCCTGGGCTCCATCGACATGCCTGATGCCGACAGCGACACTCGCGAGAAGAAGGCCCGCAAGGGCGGCAAGCGCGGAAAGAAGGGCCCCCTGGGCCGTCTCGCGCTTTTCTACCGCCAGATCGTCGCGGAGCTCCGCAAGGTCGTCTGGCCCACCCGTAACCAGCTCTCGACGTACACCACCGTGGTGATTGTCTTCGTCGTCATCATGATCGGTCTGGTGACCGTGATTGACTATGGGTTCCAGGAAGCCATCAAGTTCGTCTTCGGCTGATCCCCGCGGAGGGCGGCGCCTTGATGGGTGCCGCCTTTTTTCGCATGTTCCACCACCTTTTGTATCCAGGAAGAAGCAGCCACCGTGTCTGACCCGAACCTGAACGCGAGCCACGACTCCGTCGAGTCCGTCGAGGACCAGCTCGACATCGTCGAGGCGGCGGACGCTGTGGACCCCGACGAGGTCGAGCTCGCCGACGCCGAGGCCGGTATCGCCGCCGAGGAAGCCGCGCTGCACGTCGAGGACGAGGTCGACGCCGAGGCTGACGAGGACGCCGACGAAGACGCCGAGGACGAGGGCGACATCGAGGACGAGGCCGGCGTCGAGGTTGACGCCGACGCCGACGTCGAGATCGAGGCCGACGAGGAAGCCGCCCCGGCCGAGCCCGCAGAGCCCGTCGACCCCATCCAGGCCCTCCGCGACGAGCTGCGCCTGCTGCCCGGCGAGTGGTACGTGATCCACACCTACGCGGGCTACGAGAAGCGCGTGAAGGCCAACCTGGAGCAGCGCGCCGTCTCGCTGAACGTCGAGGAGTTCATCTACCAGGCCGAGGTGCCCGAGGAAGAGATCGTCCAGATCAAGAACGGCGAGCGCAAGAACGTCCGGCAGAACAAGCTGCCCGGTTACGTGCTCGTCCGCATGGACCTGACGAACGAGTCCTGGGGCGTCGTCCGCAACACCCCGGGTGTCACCGGCTTCGTCGGCAACGCGTACGACCCGTACCCGCTGACCCTCGACGAGATCGTCAAGATGCTCGCCCCCGAGGCGCAGGAGAAGGCCGCCAAGCAGGCCGCGGAAGAGGCCGGCCTGCCCGCGCCCGCCGTCAAGCGCACCATCGAGGTCCTGGACTTCGAGGTCGGCGACTCGGTCACCGTCACCGACGGCCCGTTCGCCACGCTCCAGGCGACGATCAACGAGATCAACCCGGACTCGAAGAAGGTCAAGGGCCTCGTCGAGATCTTCGGCCGCGAGACCCCGGTCGAGCTGAGCTTCGACCAGATCCAGAAGAACTGATCTTCCGGATTCAAAGCTTCCGAAACAGGTCAGACCAGCCCGTAAAGGGCGGTCTGACCTGCTCGGTTTTTAGCCCCGCGCCCATACCCGTTATCGTGGTGCGGTATGCCTCCATCCGGATGACCGGACGGACGGCTGAAAACTCTCACTAGGACCCGGAGAGAAGAGCAATGCCTCCCAAGAAGAAGAAGGTCACGGGGCTTATCAAGCTCCAGATCAAGGCCGGTGCGGCCAACCCGGCTCCGCCGGTCGGCCCCGCGCTCGGTCAGCACGGCGTCAACATCATGGAGTTCTGCAAGGCCTACAACGCCGCGACCGAGTCGCAGCGTGGCATGGTCGTGCCGGTGGAGATCACGGTCTACGAGGACCGTTCCTTCACCTTCATCACCAAGACCCCGCCGGCCGCGCGCCTCATCCTGAAGAGCGCTGGCATCGAGAAGGGCTCCGGCGAGCCGCACAAGACCAAGGTCGCGAAGCTCACGCGTGACCAGGTCCGCGAGATCGCCACGATCAAGATGCCCGACCTCAACGCGAACGACATCGACGCCGCCGAGAAGATCATCGCCGGCACCGCCCGTTCGATGGGTATCACGGTCGAGGGCTGATCCAGCCCCCCGCAGTTCCCCAGTGGTAGGGCCAAGCGCTGGTCCGTACCACGACTCCATGCCTGAAGCACTTACACAGGAGCAGAAGTGAAGCGCAGCAAGACTCTCCGCGCTGCGGACGCCAAGGTCGACCGGGACAAGCTCTACGCCCCGCTCGAGGCCGTCCGTCTCGCCAAGGAGACCTCCACCACCAAGTTCGACGCCACCGTCGAGGTTGCCTTCCGCCTGGGTGTCGACCCGCGCAAGGCCGACCAGATGGTCCGCGGCACCGTGAACCTCCCGCACGGCACCGGTAAGACCGCCCGGGTCCTGGTCTTCGCGACCGGTGACCGTGCTGCGGCCGCGGAAGCCGCCGGCGCCGACATCGTCGGCGACGACGAGCTGATCAACGAGATCGCCAAGGGCAACCGCCTCAACGAGTTCGACGCCGTCGTGGCGACCCCGGACCTCATGGGCAAGGTCGGCCGCCTCGGCCGCGTGCTCGGTCCGCGTGGTCTCATGCCGAACCCGAAGACCGGCACCGTCACCATGGACGTCGCCAAGGCTGTCACCGACATCAAGGGTGGCAAGATCGAGTTCCGCGTCGACAAGCACTCGAACCTGCACTTCATCGTCGGCAAGGTCTCCTTCACCGACGAGCAGCTGGTCGAGAACTACGCGGCCGCTCTGGACGAGATCATCCGTCTGAAGCCGTCCGCCGCCAAGGGCCGCTACATCAAGAAGGCCGCCCTGAGCACCACGATGGGCCCCGGCATCCAGCTGGACTCCAACCGCACCCGGAACCTCCTCGTCGAGGAAGACCCGGCTGCTGTCTGAGCCTCACGGCTCGCCTGAGTGGCTGAACGGGCCCCTCGCTCCCTCGGGAGCGGGGGGCCCGTTTCCGTTTCCCCTGGCCGATAACCCGTACGACTTTTCCGTGTATCTGCCATATGGTCGGACGGTTCGACGATCACACAGGGGTGGGGACTCCAATGTTCACGTACCGCAAGAAGACCGCAGGCGCCGCGCTGGCCGCCGTACTGCTCGTGGGCGGGGCCACGACCGCGTGCGAGGACGGGAAGAAGGCCGAGGGCGGCAAGGCGGCTTCCGCGCCGTCCGCGCAGGCCTCCCCGTCCGCCTCCGCCGCGGCCAAGGGCACCGACACGGCCCCGGCCGCGTTCCTGCAGAAGGCCAAGAAGACGTCCGAGGAGATCACCTCCCTCCGATACACCCTGACGGGGACGGCTTCGGGCCAGCAGGTCTCCTCCGAGGCCTCCATGCGGCTCAAGCCGTCCATGGCGATGTCGATGAAGGCCACCTCGCAGGGCCCCGCCGAGTCCGGCACCGTCGAGATCCGCATGGTCGACGGGGCCGTGTACCTGGGCTCCGAGGGCACGTGGCTGAAGTTCGACATGAAGACCCTCGACCCGGCGACGGCCAAGAAGATGGAGAGCGCCCAGGGGAGCGCGAACAGCTCCGGCGAGAACCCCGGGGACCGGGCCGACCAGCTGATGGGGGCCAAGGACCTCAAGACGGTCGGAGAGGAGAACGTCGACGGCGTGAAGACCACGCACGTCTCCGGGACCGTCACGACCGAGCAGATGCGCGCCGGCATCGCGACGACCTCCACCCCGGAGGCCCGGGAGCGCCGGGAGAAGAGCCTCAAGCAGCTGGAGGGCGAGGGCATCAAGAGCCTCGGCGTCGACATGTGGATCGACGAGTCCGGCCGCACCAAGCAGGTCCGCACCCGCGGTGAGGGCACCAAGGGCCCGATGGACACGACGATCAAGTTCCTGGACTACAACAAGCCGGTCGAGATCACGGCACCGCCGGCCGACCAGGTCGTCGACCTCGCCGAGATGATGAAGCGCTCCCGCGCGGGCTCCGGCGCCGGCGGCGAGCAGGGCTGACCAGGCAGGACGTGTGGAGCGGATCCGCCGTAAGGGCGGATTTGCTCTGCAACGGATGCTTCGCGTACGCTTCCCCAGAAGCCAAAGACCGCTGGTCGTTGCCGTGCCTGGAAGGGTGCGGCGGCCGAAGGATCCGCTGAGTGCGGACGACCCGCGTAGGTGACTGTGGAAGGTTCCCGGGATTTCTGTTCCGGTTGAGCCGTGCCCTGGCGCCTGCGCCGGGGCGTTTCGTTTTTCAGCCCCTTCCGAGCGGTCCTCATCACCCGGAAGGAGGCGAACGCACCATGCCGACGCCCAACAAGGCTGCATCGGTAGCCGAGCTCAAGGACGCGTTCCAGAGCTCGAACGCCGCCGTGCTGACCGAGTACCGGGGTCTCACCGTCGCGCAGCTCAAGACGCTGCGTCGCTCCCTTGGTGAGAACGCCCAGTACGCCGTGGTGAAGAACACGCTGACCAAGATTGCGGCCAACCAGGCCGGGATCACCGCGCTGGACGAGCACTTCGCTGGTCCGACCGCGGTCGCCTTCATCACCGGTGACCCGGTGGAGTCGGCGAAGAGCCTGCGTGACTTCGCCAAGGAGAACCCCAACCTGATCATCAAGGCGGGTGTCCTTGATGGTAAGGCGCTCTCCGCCGATGACATCAAGAAGCTTGCGGACCTCGAGTCCCGCGAGGTTCTGCTCAGCAAGCTGGCCGGCGCGTTCAAGGGCAAGCAGTCCCAGGCTGCCTCGCTCTTCCAGGCGCTGCCGTCGAAGTTCGTCCGCACCGCGGAAGCGCTTCGCGTCAAGCTCGCCGAGCAGGGCGGTGCCGAGTAATTCGGCTCGCGCACTGATCCACGCCGCCTAGTGCGTGGGTCGTAGCGGGCCGCTACGCCCGCCTCTCTATACATCCGGCACCTGCCGAATTAGTGGAAGGATCGCCCATCATGGCGAAGCTCTCTCAGGACGACCTCCTCGCCCAGTTCGAGGAGATGACCCTCATCGAGCTCTCCGAGTTCGTGAAGGCCTTCGAGGAGAAGTTCGACGTCACCGCCGCCGCGGCCGTCGCCGTTGCCGGCCCCGCCGCCGGTGGCCCGGCCGCCGAGGTCGAGGAGGAGAAGGACGAGTTCGACGTCATCCTCACCGGCGCCGGCGACAAGAAGATCCAGGTCATCAAGGTCGTGCGCGAGCTGACCTCCCTGGGTCTGAAGGAGGCCAAGGACCTCGTCGACGGCACCCCGAAGCCGGTCCTCGAGAAGGTCAACAAGGAGGCCGCTGACAAGGCCGCCGACGCCCTCAAGGCTGCCGGTGCGGCCGTCGAGGTCAAGTAACACCTCTGAGGCCGCCTGACGGCCTCTGCGAAGGGCGATCACCCGTAAGGGTGGTCGCCCTTTGGCGTATCCGCAGTGCCTGACTTGCCCTCCTCTCGTTGGGGAGTAGGGTGATCTTCGTTGTCCCGAAGCAGGGTCCGGAGATGATCCGCTCGGAGCACGGGGCCTTGACGAACGGCCAGCGGCGCGCAATTCTCAGTCCCGTCGTGAGGTCGGCCGGCTCGATCCGAGATCCGAGGGATGGATCGAGGCATGGATCGACTACGAAGAGGGCAGTACTGATACGCGCTCTGTGTACGAGAGCCGCAGCGTGTTGGTTGAACAACGGTAGGGAAGGGCCTGTTGCCGGTTTCCGGAAACCTGGTCTGGACATCAGTGAGCCGAGTGGCTACACTGACCCTTTGCGCTGCCTGTTAGCTGTCCCCTGCCCGTCGCCAGGGGCATGCCCACGCTCGAGCACATCTGACTGACCGCCTCTGACCTGGTCTTTTCGCCAGATCGGGAGCACCTTGTCTTCTGTGTCGGCTGGGACCGGTACGCGCGTAGTGAGTCCGAGCCCTCGGAAGGACCCCCTCTTGGCCGCCTCGCGCAACGCCTCGACCAATACGAACAACGGTGCCAGCACCGCCCCGCTGCGCATCTCCTTTGCAAAGATCAAGGAGCCCCTCGAGGTTCCGAACCTCCTGGCGCTGCAGACCGAGAGCTTTGACTGGCTGCTCGGCAACGCCGCCTGGAAGTCCCGCGTCGAGTCGGCGCTTGAGAGTGGACAGGACGTCCCCACCAAGTCCGGTCTGGAAGAGATCTTCGAGGAGATCTCGCCGATCGAGGACTTCTCCGGGTCGATGTCGCTGACGTTCCGCGACCACCGGTTCGAGCCGGCGAAGAACTCCGTCGACGAGTGCAAGGAGCGCGACTTCACGTACGCGGCGCCGCTCTTCGTCACGGCCGAGTTCACGAACAACGAGACCGGTGAGATCAAGTCTCAGACGGTCTTCATGGGCGACTTCCCGCTCATGACCAACAAGGGCACCTTCGTCATCAACGGCACCGAGCGCGTCGTCGTGTCGCAGCTCGTCCGTTCCCCGGGTGTCTACTTCGACTCCTCCATCGACAAGACGTCCGACAAGGACATCTTCTCCGCCAAGATCATCCCGTCCCGGGGTGCCTGGCTGGAGATGGAGGTCGACAAGCGCGACATGGTCGGCGTCCGCATCGACCGCAAGCGCAAGCAGTCCGTCACCGTCCTCCTGAAGGCTCTCGGCTGGACCACCGAGCAGATCCTCGAGGAGTTCGGCGAGTACGAGTCCATGCGCGCCACCCTGGAGAAGGACCACACCCAGGGCCAGGACGACGCGCTGCTCGACATCTACCGCAAGCTGCGTCCGGGCGAGCCGCCGACCCGCGAGGCCGCTCAGACGCTGCTCGAGAACCTCTACTTCAACCCGAAGCGCTACGACCTCGCGAAGGTCGGCCGCTACAAGGTGAACAAGAAGCTCGGCGCCGACGAGCCGCTGGACGCCGGTGTGCTCACCACCGACGACATCATCGCGACGATCAAGTACCTCGTGAAGCTCCACGCGGGCGAGACCGAGACCATCGGTGAGTCGGGTCGCAACATCGTCGTCGAGACCGACGACATCGACCACTTCGGCAACCGTCGTCTGCGCAACGTCGGCGAGCTCATCCAGAACCAGGTCCGCACGGGTCTGGCTCGTATGGAGCGCGTCGTGCGCGAGCGCATGACCACCCAGGACGTCGAGGCGATCACGCCGCAGACCCTGATCAACATCCGGCCGGTCGTCGCCTCCATCAAGGAGTTCTTCGGCACCAGCCAGCTGTCGCAGTTCATGGACCAGAACAACCCGCTGTCGGGTCTGACGCACAAGCGTCGTCTCTCGGCGCTGGGTCCCGGCGGTCTCTCCCGTGAGCGGGCCGGCTTCGAGGTCCGTGACGTGCACCCGTCGCACTACGGCCGCATGTGTCCGATCGAGACCCCCGAAGGCCCGAACATCGGTCTGATCGGCTCGCTTGCGTCCTACGGTCGCGTCAACGCGTTCGGTTTCATCGAGACCCCGTACCGCAAGGTCGTCGACGGCGCCGTCACCGACGAGGTCGACTACGTCACCGCCGACGAGGAAGACCGCTTCGTCATCGCCCAGGCGAACGCCCGCCTGGACGACGAGCTGCGCTTCACCGAGAACCGCGTCCTGGTCCGCAAGCGTGGCGGCGAGGTCGACTACGTCGAGCCGTCCGACGTGGACTACATGGACGTCTCGCCGCGCCAGATGGTGTCCGTCGCCACCGCGATGATCCCCTTCCTCGAGCACGACGACGCCAACCGTGCCCTCATGGGCGCGAACATGATGCGCCAGGCCGTTCCGCTCATCAAGGCGGAGGCCCCGCTCGTCGGCACCGGCATGGAGTACCGCTGCGCGGTCGACGCCGGCGACTCGATCAAGGCGGAGAAGGACGGTGTCGTCCAGGAGGTCTCGGCCGACTACATCACCGTCGCCAACGACGACGGCACGTACACCACGTACCGCGTCGCCAAGTTCTCCCGCTCGAACCAGGGCACCTCGGTCAACCAGAAGGTGATCGTCAACGAGGGCGACCGCATCGTCGAGTCGCAGGTCCTCGCCGACGGCCCGGCGACCGAAGAGGGCGAGATGGCCCTCGGCAAGAACCTGCTCGTCGCGTTCATGCCCTGGGAAGGCCACAACTACGAGGACGCGATCATCCTGTCGCAGCGCCTCGTACAGGACGACGTCCTCTCCTCGATCCACATCGAGGAGCACGAGGTCGACGCCCGTGACACCAAGCTGGGCCCCGAGGAGATCACCCGGGACATCCCGAACGTCTCCGAGGAGGTCCTCGCCGACCTCGACGAGCGCGGCATCATCCGCATCGGTGCGGACGTCGTCGCCGGCGACATCCTCGTCGGCAAGGTCACGCCGAAGGGTGAGACCGAGCTGACCCCCGAGGAGCGCCTGCTCCGCGCGATCTTCGGTGAGAAGGCCCGCGAGGTGCGTGACACCTCGCTCAAGGTCCCTCACGGTGAGATCGGCAAGGTCATCGGCGTCCGCGTCTTCGACCGCGAGGAGGGCGACGAGCTTCCCCCGGGCGTGAACCAGCTGGTCCGCGTCTACGTCGCCCAGAAGCGCAAGATCACCGACGGTGACAAGCTCGCCGGCCGTCACGGCAACAAGGGTGTCATCTCCAAGATCCTCCCGATCGAGGACATGCCCTTCCTGGAAGACGGCACCCCGGTCGACATCATCCTGAACCCGCTGGGTGTCCCGTCCCGAATGAACCCGGGACAGGTCCTGGAGATCCACCTCGGCTGGCTCGCCAGCCGCGGCTGGGACGTCTCCGGCCTCGCGGACGAGTGGGCGCAGCGCCTCCAGGCGATCGGCGCCGACCAGGTCGCCCCCGGCACCAACGTCGCCACCCCCGTCTTCGACGGTGCGCGTGAGGACGAGCTGGCCGGCCTGCTCCAGCACACGATCCCGAACCGCGACGGCGAGCGCATGGTGCTCCCGACCGGTAAGGCGCGTCTGTTCGACGGCCGCTCCGGCGAGCCGTTCCCGGACCCGATCTCGGTCGGGTACATGTACATCCTCAAGCTGCACCACCTGGTCGACGACAAGCTGCACGCCCGTTCGACCGGTCCGTACTCGATGATCACGCAGCAGCCGCTGGGTGGTAAGGCGCAGTTCGGTGGTCAGCGCTTCGGTGAGATGGAGGTGTGGGCGCTCGAGGCGTACGGCGCCGCCTACGCCCTCCAGGAACTCCTGACGATCAAGTCCGACGACGTGACCGGCCGCGTGAAGGTCTACGAGGCCATCGTCAAGGGCGAGAACATCCCCGAGCCGGGCATTCCCGAGTCCTTCAAGGTGCTCATCAAGGAAATGCAGTCGCTCTGCCTCAACGTGGAGGTGCTGTCCTCGGACGGCATGTCCATCGAGATGCGCGACACCGACGAGGACGTCTTCCGCGCGGCGGAGGAGCTCGGTATCGACCTGTCCCGGCGCGAGCCGAGCAGCGTCGAAGAGGTCTGACGGGCCTGGGGGGGGGGGGGGGGGGGGGGGGGGGGGGGGGGGGGGGGGGGGGGGGGGGGGGGGGGGGGGGGGGGGGGGGGGGCCCCCCCCCCCCCCCCCCCCCGCCCCGGGACCGTTCAGACCATGATTGAGACTCGACCCCGAAAGAGGGATTGACGCACAGTGCTCGACGTCAACTTCTTCGACGAGCTGCGGATCGGCCTTGCC
This sequence comes from Streptomyces sp. NPDC044002, assembly GCF_056434525.1. Classification (NCBI taxonomy): domain Bacteria; kingdom Bacillati; phylum Actinomycetota; class Actinomycetes; order Kitasatosporales; family Streptomycetaceae; genus Streptomyces; species Streptomyces sp. NPDC044002. The sequence goes on along the minus strand of NZ_JBWKEZ010000017.1, from coordinate 78,549 downwards.
ACCGCGGACGACATCCGAACCTGGTCGCACGGCGAGGTCAAGAAGCCGGAGACCATCAACTACCGCACCCTCAAGCCCGAGAAGGACGGACTCTTCTGCGAGAAGATCTTCGGTCCGACCCGGGACTGGGAGTGCTACTGCGGCAAGTACAAGCGTGTCCGCTTCAAGGGCATCATCTGTGAGCGCTGTGGCGTCGAGGTCACGCGCGCCAAGGTGCGCCGTGAGCGCATGGGCCACATCGAGCTCGCCGCTCCCGTCACCCACATCTGGTACTTCAAGGGCGTCCCGTCGCGCCTGGGCTACCTGCTGGACCTCGCGCCGAAGGACCTCGAGAAGGTCATCTACTTCGCCGCGTACATGATCACGTTCGTCGACGACGAGCGCCGTCAGCGCGACCTGCCGTCGCTGGAGGCCCACGTCTCCGTCGAGCGCCAGCAGATCGAGAACCGCCGTGACGCGGACCTCGAAGGCCGTGCCAAGAAGCTCGAGAGCGACCTGGCCGAGCTGGAGGCCGAGGGCGCCAAGGCCGACGTGCGCCGCAAGGTGCGCGAAGGCGCCGAGCGCGAGATGAAGCAGCTCCGCGACCGCGCCCAGCGCGAGATCGACCGCCTCGACGAGGTGTGGAACCGCTTCAAGAACCTCAAGGTCCAGGACCTGGAGGGCGACGAGCTCCTCTACCGCGAGCTGCGTGACCGCTTCGGCACGTACTTCGACGGTTCGATGGGTGCCGCGGCGCTGCAGAAGCGCCTGGAGTCCTTCGACCTGGAGGAGGAGGCCGAGCGCCTCCGCGAGATCATCCGTACCGGCAAGGGCCAGAAGAAGACCCGTGCGCTCAAGCGCCTCAAGGTCGTCTCCGCGTTCCTGCAGACCAGCAACAGCCCCAAGGGCATGGTCCTGGACTGCGTCCCGGTCATCCCGCCGGACCTGCGTCCGATGGTGCAGCTGGACGGTGGCCGCTTCGCGACCTCCGACCTGAACGACCTGTACCGCCGCGTGATCAACCGCAACAACCGCCTGAAGCGCCTTCTCGACCTCGGTGCCCCCGAGATCATCGTGAACAACGAGAAGCGCATGCTCCAGGAGGCGGTCGACGCCCTCTTCGACAACGGCCGTCGTGGTCGCCCGGTGACGGGCCCCGGCAACCGTCCGCTGAAGTCCCTCAGCGACATGCTGAAGGGTAAGCAGGGTCGATTCCGTCAGAACCTTCTCGGTAAGCGTGTGGACTACTCCGCGCGTTCCGTGATCGTCGTCGGTCCGCAGCTGAAGCTGCACCAGTGTGGTCTGCCCAAGGCCATGGCGCTGGAGCTCTTCAAGCCGTTCGTGATGAAGCGCCTGGTCGACCTGAACCACGCGCAGAACATCAAGAGCGCGAAGCGCATGGTCGAGCGCGGCCGCACGGTCGTCTACGACGTGCTCGAAGAGGTCATCGCCGAGCACCCGGTGCTGCTGAACCGTGCGCCTACGCTGCACCGCCTCGGCATCCAGGCCTTCGAGCCCCAGCTGGTCGAAGGCAAGGCCATCCAGATCCACCCGCTCGTCTGCACCGCGTTCAACGCGGACTTCGACGGTGACCAGATGGCCGTCCACCTGCCGCTCTCCGCGGAGGCGCAGGCCGAGGCCCGCATCCTGATGCTGTCCTCGAACAACATCCTCAAGCCGGCCGACGGCCGTCCGGTCACGATGCCGACGCAGGACATGGTCCTGGGTCTGTTCTTCCTGACCACCGACGGTGAGCTCCGTGACGTCAAGGGTGAGGGCCGCGCGTTCGGCTCGACCGCCGAGGCGATCATGGCGTTCGACGCCGGCGAGCTCGCGCTGCAGTCGTCCGTCGACATCCGCTTCCCGGTGGGCACCATCCCGCCGCGCGGCTGGGTGCCGCCGGTCGCCGAAGAGGGCGAGCAGGAGTTCCAGCCGGGCGACAGCTTCCGTCTGAAGACGACCCTGGGTCGCGCGCTCTTCAACGAGCTGCTGCCCGAGGACTACCCGTTCGTCGACTACTCGGTGGGCAAGAAGCAGCTCTCCGAGATCGTCAACGACCTGGCGGAGCGCTACCCCAAGGTCATCGTGGCGGCGACGCTCGACAACCTGAAGGCGGCCGGCTTCCACTGGGCGACCCGTTCGGGCGTCACCGTGGCCATCTCCGACGTCGTCGTGCCCGAGGCCAAGAAGGCCATCGTCGCGGGCTACGAGGCTCAGGACGAGAAGGTCCAGAAGCAGTACGAGCGCGGTCTGATCACCAAGGACGAGCGCACGCAGGAGCTCATCGCGATCTGGACCAAGGCGACCAACGAGGTTGCCGAGGCGATGAACGCGAACTTCCCCAAGACGAACCCCATCTTCATGATGGTTGACTCGGGTGCCCGAGGAAACATGATGCAGATGCGACAGATCGCCGGTATGCGTGGTCTGGTGTCGAACGCGAAGAACGAGACCATCCCGCGTCCGATCAAGGCGTCCTTCCGTGAGGGCCTCACCGTTCTGGAGTACTTCATCTCCACGCACGGTGCCCGTAAGGGTCTGGCGGACACCGCCCTGCGTACCGCCGACTCGGGTTACCTCACCCGTCGTCTGGTGGACGTCTCGCAGGACGTCATCATCCGCGAGGAGGACTGCGGCACCGAGCGCGGCCTCAAGCTCAAGATCGGTGTCAAGGACGAGACCGGTGTCCTCCGCAAGGCGGACGACGTCGAGACCTCCGTGTACGCCCGCATGCTGGCCGAGGACGTCGTCATCGACGGCAAGGTCATCGCGCCGGCGAACGTGGACCTCGGCGACGTGCTCATCGACGCCCTCATCGCGAACGGCGTCGAGGAGGTCAAGACCCGCTCGGTCCTGACCTGCGAGTCCGCGGTCGGCACCTGTGCCTTCTGCTACGGCCGCTCGCTGGCCACCGGCAAGCTCGTCGACATCGGCGAGGCGGTCGGCATCATCGCCGCCCAGTCCATCGGTGAGCCCGGTACCCAGCTGACGATGCGTACCTTCCACACCGGTGGTGTGGCCGGTGACGACATCACGCAGGGTCTGCCGCGTGTCGTCGAGCTCTTCGAGGCCCGTACCCCGAAGGGTGTCGCCCCGATCTCCGAGGCCGCCGGCCGCGTGCGGATCGAGGAGACCGAGAAGACGAAGAAGATCGTCATCACGCCCGACGACGGCAGCGAGGAGACGGCCTTCCCGATCTCCAAGCGCGCCAAGGTCATCGTGCACGAGGGCGACCACGTCGAGGTGGGCCAGAAGCTCACCATGGGTGCCACCAACCCGCACGACGTGCTGCGCATCCTCGGCCAGCGTGCCGTCCAGGTCCACCTGGTCGGCGAAGTCCAGAAGGTCTACAACTCGCAGGGCGTGTCGATCCACGACAAGCACATCGAGATCATCATCCGGCAGATGCTGCGCCGCGTGACGATCATCGAGTCCGGCGACGCGGAGCTCCTGCCGGGCGAGCTCGTCGAGCGCTCGAAGTTCGAGACCGAGAACCGTCGCGTGGTCACCGAGGGCGGTCACCCCGCCTCCGGCCGTCCGCAGCTGATGGGTATCACCAAGGCCTCGCTGGCGACGGAATCCTGGCTGTCGGCCGCCTCCTTCCAGGAGACGACCCGAGTCCTGACGGATGCGGCGATCAACGCCAAGTCCGACAGCCTCATCGGCCTCAAGGAGAACGTCATCATCGGTAAGCTCATCCCGGCCGGTACGGGCCTGTCCCGCTACCGCAACATCCGGGTCGAGCCGACCGAGGAGGCCAAGGCCGCGATGTACTCGGCCGTCGGCTACGACGACATCGACTACTCGCCCTTCGGCACCGGCTCCGGCCAGGCTGTCCCGCTGGAGGACTACGACTACGGCCCGTACAACGGCTGAGTCGGACATGAGCAGTAACCGCAGGGCGGTCACCCGAGAGGGTGGCCGCCCTGCGGCGTTCCTAGCCCCGGGGCTCCAGGTAGCGCTGGAGGTGGTGGAGGCGGGTGCGGTGGTCGGGATGGGTGGAGAGCAGCCGCGACAGAACGCCGTCGTCGCCGGAAGCAGGGGCCTCCTCGGCCAGTACGTCGTGCAGCATCCGGGAGAGCATCGGAGCGAAGCCCAGTGCGGCCGCGTGCCGGTCGGCCCGGAGTTCGGCGCGGCGTCCGACGGCGGCGGACAAGTAGGGCAGCGCGAGGAGGAGCAGCGGCAGGCCGTAGGTCAGGGTCAGGGTGGCGAAGACCAGCCAGCCGAAGAGGACGATCAGGATGCCTGCGGCCACGTACGAGAATCCGCTCGCGATGCGTATCAGCTTCACCGTGCCCGCGGCCAGGCCGAGCCAGGCCAGCCGGCCCGGGAGCGCGTACCACCAGCTGAGCAGCCCCGTCCACGCGTGCCCGGCGGTGTGATGGCCCAGCTCGTGGGCGAGCACCGCGGCCAGCTGGGCCTCGGGCAGACGCTCCAGGGCGCGCCGGGTGACGGCGACGATGTGGCCGGCGGCGGCGAGGGCGTTCAGGTCGTCGCTGTCCTCGATCCACAGCTCGTAGCCGGTGCCGTCCACCCCGGCGCGGGCGGTGACCTCACGCCACAGGGGGGCGAGCACCGCCAGCTCGGAAGGGAGCGGATGCTGGAGCCGGAGCAGGTGGCGGGCGAGGAAGCGCTCGCTGGGCCGGTGGAACGTGAGGGCCCCGGAAACGAGCCACAGTGCGGTCGGCACCCAGGCCGGCAGCCCGAGCCAGGCCTCCAGCAGCGTGGCCGTTCCCAGCACGACGAGCAGGCTCGTCAGGAATCCGGGCAGGTGGAGGGCGAGCCGGCCGAGGGCGGTGGCGTCCGCGGTGCGCTGCCGGGCGCGGTAGTGGACGCGGGTGCCCGGTGGGTGGCGATAGCCGAGGTGGTCATGGTCAGGCCGGGGCTGGGAGGGGACGTACGCGGGCGCGGGCGCGGGGGCCTCCGGGTACCGGGGGTACTCGGGCGGGGGCCCGGGCGACTCGGCGGGCTTGGTCACGGCGCCTGCTCCGGGTCGACGGGCGGATGGGGGCGGCGTCCGTAACCGGGCGGCAGCTCGGGGAGCTCCGGCGTGGGCAGCGTGGCACGGGGGTGGGGCGCGAGGGCTTCGTTGATCTGCTCGATCATGAGCTGCCGGGTGCGGTCCAGCTCGTGGGCCTCACCGCCGTCCGGGCCCAGCAGCGTCTTGACCTGGTCGAGCTGCGAGCGGAGGAGCGCGAGCTGGTGCTTCTCCATGCTGTCGAGTGCGAGCCGGGTGTCCTCGGGGTGCCGGGCCAGATGCAGGGCCCAGGCCTGAACGCCGCCCCGGGCGAAGTGCTGCTGGTAGAAGGCGATCTTCTGGGCCTCGTACCGCTGGAGCTCCAGCTCGTGGCGGGCCGCCTGGAGGCGCCGCTCGTGCTCGATGTTGTCGGCGTCGCGGCGCAGGCGCACCGTCCAGTCGACGCGCAGTCCCACGCCTTCGCCCAGCGGCTTGCCCGCGCCCACCGTGGCGAGCAGCGCTTCCTCGGCAGCCGCGCTGCCGCCGATGTGGAAGCCGCGGGTCACCGGCCTGCAGGACTGCTCCAGCTCGCCGAGCAGGAGCCGGGGGACGTCACGGCAGCCGCTCTGGACGTACACGGCAGGGTGCGCGACCTGCCAGGTGAGCTCGACCGTCGCCGTGAACTCGTGGGCGTCGTTGTCGCTGGGCAGTGCGATCTCCGCCCGGACGGGATGCGACCCCATGTCCACCTCGTACACGGCTGTGTAGAGGCGTGCGGTCCTGGGGCGCGGCCGGTTCGGCGGCAGGTACGGAACGTACGTGCCCTTCGGCGTCGCGTAGACCAGGGCGTGGTCGATGCGGGTCGCCCCCCTGCCGCCGAAATCGAAGCGGCCGATCTGGCGGACCGTGACGACGGGGTCGGTCAGCTTGCTGTGCCGCTGGGCGTGCTGGTCGTAGTCGTACATCGTGCGGGCCTTCCCTTCAGGCGGGCGTGGGGCGGGTGAGCGCGACGCGCAGGCGGGTAGCGGCCTCCGGATACGGGCCGCCGTCCGCGCCCTGCGGGTTCCGCAGCAGGTAGTCCAGGCGGGAGGTCTCCCGGGGGGTCGCGGCCAGCCTGGACAGCAGCGAGGCCAGCGCCCATTCCGTCTTCTCGTCCTGGTCGGCGGCCCGGATCCAGCCGCGCAGCACCTGCTCGGCGTCCTCCGTGTAGGCGCGGTCGTCGAGGGCGTCGCGCAGGAGCCGCACGATCGCGGGCGCCGTCGGGGTGTCGTCCCGGTCGGCGCGCGCGTACCAGTCGAGGACCAGCGGGCGTCCGTGCCCGGCCTCCTCGTCCCGCCGGCCGCAGGCGGTGAGGAAGCCGCGCACGGCGAGTTCGTGGGCCGAACGGTGGTCAGGGAGGGCCCGCAACAGTTCGGCGAGGACGGTGTCCGCCCGGGGCGACAGGAGGAGGAGGGCGACCGACTTCGGGAGTTCGTCGCGCACCTGCTGGTCCGGCTTCTTCTTGCCGTGCTGCCGGTGTGCCTGTGCGCGCAGGGCGGCCAGGGCGGCCTCCGGGCGCTCGGTCCCGATCAGCCCCTGGGCCCGCACCCCGACCCAGCAGGGGCGGGGGTCGTCGGCGTCCGCGCTCCAGGCGTCGACGATGCGGGGGATGTTCGGCGCGTCGATCTGGTGGGCGAGGGTGAGGGCGCTGACTGCCGTCGTCCGTCTCCGGGCCCTGTCCGAGCGGGCCCAGGGTTCGATGATCAGGGCCATCGCGGACGGCAGGTCCGTGCGCGCGAGTACGGCTGCGGTGGCCGCGGCACGGGTGCGCACAAGTGGCCGGCCGTCGTCCGCCAGCTGGTTCAGCCACTTCACCAGGGCGGGCCGGGCGGCGGGATGGCCGGTCCACACCTCCGGCAGCAGGACGAGGGCGGTCCGGTCGTCGAGGAAGGCCGCTTTGACCTGGGTGACCTTGCCCCACTCGGTGTCCTCGCGCTCCGGGTACGTGCGCGCCCGGGCGAGCTGGAGCCGTTTGCCGATGTGGGTGCTGAAGACGGGGATGGCTTCGTACCGCTTGGGGTCGCCGACCCGCTGGAGCTGGGAGTACAGCAGGTCGCTGAGCTCTGCCGTCAGGGCGTACGGGCCGCCGTCGAAGGCGGCCAGGGCGATGAGGAAGGCCTTCTCCCGCAGGTGGACGATCTCCTCGGGCTCCGCGAACCACTCGCGCACCTGGTCCTTCAGCGCGCGCAGGGAGTAGTCGGCCAGCTCGCTCGCGTCGCTCAGGCCCACCGCGTACTGGCGTAACTCTGTCGCGTACCCGACGACCTCGCGGAGCTGGTGGTCACGGGAGAGGAACTCGCCGACGGCCGGAAGGGCGAGCAGACGGGCGGCGGCCTCGGCTCCGACGTCCACGGTGAGCCGGGCGGCCAGGACCGCCTTCTGGCCCGGAGGCTTCCATTCCTCCGGGCGGATGGCGCCCTCCAGGTACGACCCCACACCGGTGGTGATCACCAGATGGGTCTTCCGTTCGCGCATGAGGTCGCGGAGCTTGTTGAACTGCGCTTCGCGCAGGGGGTCGTCACGGCTGGTGTTCAGGTCGCACAGCAGGTAGCCGGCTGCCTTGCCGGATGTGCCGAACAGGCCTGCGAGCTTCCCCGGGGCCGTGGTGGCGTCCAGGGCGTGCACCGGGGTGGCGCCCACGGAGCGGAGGAGCATCAGGGCGGCGGCCCGGCGTCCGGTGAAGGGCGTGCCCGTGAGCACGAGGACCTGCTCCTTCAGGAGCCGGTCGCGGAGCTGCGCGAAGCGGGTGCCCTCGTCGACGAAGACGGCGGACAGCCGGTCCAGGTACGCGGGCGGGATCTCCCCCGATGCCGGGGAGTCGCTCCCGAGCCCGCCAAAGCTGTAGTGGATCTCGGTGGTGACGTTGCCGAAGATCCGGTCGGCCACGACGCCGTGGTTGGTGCCGTCGAACGCCATCGACTTCGGTGCGTGCGCATGCAGCTCACGTCGGGTGGCCCAGGGCTGCTGGGCCTCCTCCTCGGCCGTCTTCTCCTCTTCGGCCGCGCCCCCGTCCTCCGCCGCTGCCTGCTCGGGCTCTTCGGCAGGGTCCGCGGTCTGGTCCGGCTGGTCGCTCACCGGCGGTCACCGAAGATGATGTCGCCGTGGACCACGCCGGCACGGACGGCGTTGCCCTCGATGTGATTGGCGAGGATTCCGTCGTTGACGCCCTGGAAGCGGATGCCGGCGGTGTCCGGCCGGCCCTCGCCGGCGGTCTCCCCTCCCTCTCCCGCCCGTCCGGGTTCTCGTGGGGCCTCCGGTGCGGGGGCCGACGCGGGTCCGGTGACCGATCCCGTCGGCAGGGGGCCGTGCAGCCAGGCCCGGAGCGGGCCGTTCTTGCTGTCCACGGTGACCTCGTGGAACTCCTCCGCAGGGATCCCCGGGTGGTTGTGCCGCACGATCCCGGTGTGAACGGAGGGGGACACGCAGAGGGCGTAGTCGTCCGTCCGCTCGCGCAGCGCCGCCCGCAGCGGTTCGCCGTCCAGCAGCCGACAGGCTTCGTTGAGGTCGGTGCCCACCCAGCCCTCGTGCTCGTCGATCATCACCATGCCGCTCGCGAGCACGACCCGCAGCCGGAGCTGGGCCGAGCTGGCCGCCAACCGGTTGATCGCGCGGAGCTGGGCGGGGACCTCCGTCAGCAGGGTGCGGAGCAGCACGTTCAGGGGGACGTGCGGGTCGATCAGCTCCATGACGGCGTCGCCCCGGTCGGCGCGCAGCCGTAACGTCCTGTCGACCCCTGCGGCGAGCAGGGTCCGGTCCACGACGTCGTACAGCATCCGGCGCAGGTAGGTCTGCTGGACGTCGTCACGGTCACTGAACCGCTCGGTGTCGACGAGGAGGAAGCTCCGGGGCAGCGGGTTGGTCATGATCGCCTCTCGTGGTGGGTTCCCGTGGTGACGGGTCGTGAGAAGAGGGTGGCGCAGGCGGGCGCGCCGCCGAGAGGGCGGATGACACACCCGGAGTGTGACGGCCTGCACTGAAGGGGACGGGTCAGCCCTCGCCCTGCGCCTGCGCGATCCGGCGCAGTACGCCCGGCCGTGCGATCACCGTCGTGCGGCGGCCCGTGATGACGACCCCGCGGTCGCGCAGGTGCTTGAGCTCGCGCTGGACCATCTCGCGGGAGGCCCCGATGGCTCCGCCGATCTCCTGCTTGCTGAGGGGGACGGTGATCTCGATGCCTTCCCCGGTGCGCCGCCCGTGCGTATGAGCCAGGTCCTGGAGGAGCACCGCCAGACGTTCGCGGACACTCAGCGAGGCGAACTCCAGCCGCCTCCGGTCGCCGGCGCGTGCGCGGTCCGCGGTGAGGGCCAGGAGCTCGAAGGCGGCGGAGGGGACGCGGGCGAGGAAGCCGCGGAAGCGTTCGGAGGCGACGGCCACGGCGCGCACCGGTTCGAGCGCGGTCACGGTGGCGGAGCGGGCGCGCCCCGTCAGGGCGGCGGATTCGCCGACGATGTCGCCCGGGCCGCGCAGGGCGAGCAGGGCCTCTTTGCCGTTGGAGGCGGAGGTGGTGACCTTCGTCCAGCCGTGGAGGATCAGCAGCACGTGGGCGGCGGGTTCGTTCTGGTGGATGAGGTGCGCGCGGGTCGCGAACGTCAGCTCGCGGCCCAGTGCCCGTAACGCTGCGCCGTCCTCGTCCTCCAGGCGGGCCAGGAAGGGGACACGGTCGTCCAGCCCTCCGTCATCCGCCACGTGCTCCGCTGCCATGCGTGCCCCCCGGTCGTCAGGGCGGTCAATGTACTGGCCACCGGGGAGGCGCGGCGGTGGATCAGCGGATTTCGCGGCGGCGCCTGAGGTAGCCGGCCGTGGTGACCGACGCCAGGGTGAGGAGGGCCAGGGCGGCGGCTGCGAGGCCCTGGGGGAGGCCCTTCGGGGTGAAGGTGCAGGAGAGGGTGCGGGTGGTCGGGGTGACCTGGAGGGAGAGGAGGCCGTGGAAGTCGCGGATCGGGGCCGAGCACTGCCAGCCGGGGATGTTGGTGACCGCCAGGACCGCGGTGCCGGAGGTGTTCGGGGGGAGGGTGGCTTCCAGGGTGTGGCCGCCGATGCGGACGGAAGAGGCGCCCGTCGACTTCAGGGCGGTGATCCGGGTGTCCAGGGCGGTCCGGTCCAGGCAGCCGATGGGGGTCGGGCCGGCGGTGGCGTTCTCCGTGCGGGTCTCCACCGTCGCGGTGACCTCGCCCGAGGCGGGTACCGGGCCCAGGGGGACGACGCCCGTCATGCGGTCCATGAGGGGGAGCTCGGTGCGCCCGGTGCGGAGGGTGCCGTACAGGGCGGGGGAGTACCAGTAGGCCTCGGAGCCCGGGGTGCACCGGGCGGCGTACGTCTGGGTGGTCGGGGTGCCCGTGCGGGTGGTGCCCGGGACCTCGTAGACCGTGGCGCCCAGGACGTTCTCCTGGTGGGCGTAGACCGAGTCCGCGGGGTTGGGGGAGGTGTAGGGGGTGGTGCGGAGCGTGACCAGGGGCGGAGCGGGCTGCTTCAGCGCCGTCCAGGTGCCCGGGACGGGGCCCGGGTGGACGCGGGCGCCGATCGAGAAGATCGCGTCGAGCACCGGGTTGTCGGCGCCGAAGAAGGTCCGGCCGTCGTTCTTGAAGCCGTAGCCGAGGGGTTCCAGGGCCTGGTAGGTCGCTTCCGGAAGGTAGCTGCTGTAGTACTGCGGGCCCTCCGCCTGAAGGGCGAGGGCGTCGTTGTACGAGGTCTGCGGCGCGCCCGAGTCCGTCCGGTAGGCGGGCCAGCCGTCCACGCTCCGGACCGCCTCGAAGTGGTTCGTGATCGAGCGGTTCGAGGTCGGGACGGGGGCCGCCCAGCGCTCGCGGGAGCGGCGGGCGTCCGCGTTGGCCGCCGCGACCGTCGATTCGGCGAAGACCACGCCGGTCATGAGGAGGGCCGCCAGGGGGAGGAGGGCGCGGTGCCCGTCCGACCGGGTGAGGAGGAGCAGGGCGAGGAGGGAGACCGCGCCGCCTCCCAGGACGGCCGGCCAGGTCCAGCCGCCGAAGTCGTTCGTGTGGCGGAGCACGAAGGTGGCCAGCAGGAGCAGGGCCGCCGACAGGGCCAGGTGGAGGGGACGGGGGCGGTTGGCCAGGGCGAGCCAGGCCAGGACGACGACCATCCCGCTGAACACGAACGCCTCGCGGTACGGGTTGCCGTTCGGCACCGCCAGGCCGTGCCACACGTACTGCGTCGGGGGGAACTGGAAGGAGACCAGGACGAGGAGGGTGGCCGCCGCCCACGTCAGGCGGGTACGGGCCGCGATCCGGGTGTTCAGGAGGAAGCTGCCCGCCAGGATCAGGCCCAGCGAGGCCACGTACAGGCGCGGGCGGCCGCCCCACAGGTGGGTGGCCGGCAGCATGCCGGACAGGAAGATCTCGATCCGGACCGGGTCGAAGGCGCCGGCCTTGGTGGGCTGCGCCGCCCCGCTGGACAGGAAGGACGGCAGGAGGAGGGGGAGGGTCAGGAGGATGCCGGTCGCGGCGGCGGTCGCCGCGCGCCAGAGGGCGCGCAGGCGCTGGGCGCCGGTCAGCTCCAGGGTGATCAGGCGGATGGCCAGCAGTACGCAGGCGGCCATCGTGGCCATCATCGCGGTGTAGAAGTTCCCGAACCAGGCGAGGGCGACCAGCAGTGCCACCCCCGTCCAGCGGCGCCCCTCCAGGCACCACTCGACGGCGATGCCGAGCAGGGGGAGGGCCACCAGGCCCCAGAGCCACATCGGGATGTACGAGGCGTCGCTGAGGGCCCAGCCGCACAGGCCGTACGTCGCCCCGAGCACGCCGCGCTGCCACCACGGCCCGGGGTGCAGCTTGCCCAGGTAGACCGTCATGACCGCGGCCGCGGTGCCCATGGTGACCGGGGTGATCACGAAGACGGCGAGGTCGACGTGCTCGCGGGGCACGAGGACGGCCAGCCAGGAGAAGGGATTGCCCAGGTAGGTGTAGTAGTCGGACAGGAACTGTTGTCCGAAGCCGCCCCGCCAGGTGAACAGCACGTCACCGGCGGCCTGGCCGTGGACCAGGTCCCACAGCGCCCGGTGGAAGGGGACGTACTGGTTGGCCTGGTCGTTGATGGCCCGGCCCTTGTCCCCGAAGGGGAAGGTGCCCCGGGCCGCCCAGGCGGCGCAGAAGGCGCCCGAGGTGACGAGGAAGGCGAGCAGGGGCCCGTACAGCCGGGAGAGTGCGGCGCGCCGCTGTGACGTGGGGGTTCGGCCGCCGTCGGGGGGCGGGTTCCCCGCCGTCGTCGGCTGCGGTGTGACCGTCCCCAATGTCCTGCTCCTGGCGCTCGTACGTTTTGGACTGACTCGCTGGGATTCGCTGCGCAGTGTAGTTCGCCCTCCCTACCACGCCCGTGCGCGGTACGCGCGCCCACCCCGGTCCCGGGCTTCCCGCCCGTGCGGCGCCTGAGCTGTGCGGTCGTCGCGGCGGCGGCGGGGCGGCTTATGTTTTGACCGGAGTGGATGCGGTGGGTACGCTCAGACCTTGTGCCTGGGGTGTGCCTGGGCTCCCGTGCGTGTCCATCAACCGCACGCGAGAGTCAACGGCCACTGCGATCCACGCGTCTTTCCGCGCTTGCGGGGAGGTCCGCCGGATCCGACACACCCGACCGCGTGGGTCGGCAAAGTTCCAGGTTAGCTTCACTACACGGCACACAGAAACCGGAGAAGTAGTGCCTACGATCCAGCAGCTGGTCCGTAAGGGCCGGCAGGACAAGGTCGAGAAGACAAAGACCCCCGCGCTCGAGGCCTCGCCCCAGCGTCGCGGCGTCTGCACGCGTGTGTTCACGACCACCCCGAAGAAGCCGAACTCGGCGCTCCGTAAGGTCGCGCGTGTGCGTCTGACCTCCGGCATCGAGGTCACCGCTTACATTCCGGGTGAGGGACACAACCTGCAGGAGCACTCGATCGTGCTCGTGCGTGGTGGCCGTGTGAAGGACCTGCCGGGTGTTCGTTACAAGATCATCCGCGGTGCGCTTGACACCCAGGCTGTCAAGAACCGCAAGCAGGCCCGCAGCCGCTACGGCGCCAAGAAGGAGAAGTAAGAATGCCTCGTAAGGGCCCCGCCCCGAAGCGCCCGGTCATCATCGACCCGGTCTACGCATCTCCTCTGGTGACCTCGCTCATCAACAAGATCCTGCTGAACGGCAAGCGCTCCACCGCCGAGCGCATCGTCTACGGCGCCATGGAAGGCCTCCGCGAGAAGACCGGCAACGACCCGGTCATCACGCTGAAGCGCGCGCTGGAGAACGTCAAGCCGTCCCTCGAGGTCAAGTCCCGCCGTGTCGGTGGCGCGACCTACCAGGTCCCCGTCGAGGTCAAGCCGGGTCGCCAGTCGACCCTGGCCCTCCGCTGGCTCGTGGGTTACTCCCGCGCCCGCCGCGAGAAGACCATGACCGAGCGCCTGATGAACGAGCTGCTCGACGCCTCGAACGGTCTTGGCGCTGCCGTCAAGAAGCGTGAGGACACGCACAAGATGGCCGAGTCCAACAAGGCCTTCGCGCACTACCGCTGGTAGTCCCAACCCACATCGAGACCGAGAGAAGACTGAGCCGATATGGCTACCACTTCGCTTGACCTGGCCAAGGTGCGCAACATCGGCATCATGGCCCACATCGACGCGGGCAAGACGACCACCACCGAGCGCATCCTGTTCTACACCGGTGTGTCGTACAAGATCGGTGAGGTCCACGACGGCGCTGCCACGATGGACTGGATGGAGCAGGAGCAGGAGCGTGGTATCACCATCACGTCTGCCGCCACCACCTGCCACTGGCCGCTCGAAGATGTTGACCACACCATCAACATCATCGACACCCCGGGTCACGTCGACTTCACCGTCGAGGTGGAGCGTTCGCTCCGCGTCCTCGACGGCGCCGTCACCGTGTTCGACGGTGTGGCCGGCGTAGAGCCGCAGTCCGAGACCGTTTGGCGTCAGGCGGACCGCTACGGCGTCCCGCGCATCTGCTTCGTCAACAAGCTCGACCGCACCGGCGCCGAGTTCATGCGCTGCGTCGACATGATCAAGGACCGCCTCGGTGCGGTTCCGATCGTCATGCAGCTCCCGATCGGTGCCGAGGCCGACTTCCAGGGTGTCGTCGACCTCGTCCGCATGAAGGCCCTCGTGTGGTCCGCCGAGGCCACCAAGGGCGAGATGTACGACGTCGTCGACATCCCGGCCTCGCACACCGAGCTCGCTGAGGAGTGGCGCGCCACCCTCGTCGAGCAGGTCGCCGAGAACGACGAAGAGATGATGGAGCTCTTCCTCGAGGGCGTCGAGCCCACCGAGGAGCAGCTGCACGCGGCCGTGCGCCGCATCATCCTCGGCTCCGGCAAGGGCAAGGGCGAGCCCACGATCACCGCGGTGTTCTGCGGTACGGCGTTCAAGAACAAGGGCGTCCAGCCCCTGCTCGACGCCGTCGTGCGCTACCTCCCGTCGCCGCTCGACATCGAGGCCATCGAGGGCCACGACGTCAAGGACGCCGAGGTCGTCGTCAAGCGCAAGCCGTCGGACGAGGAGCCCCTCGCCGCGCTCGCGTTCAAGATCATGAGCGACCCGCACCTCGGCAAGCTCACCTTCGTCCGGGTTTACTCGGGCCGCCTGGAGGCCGGCACTGCGGTGCAGAACTCCGTCAAGGGCAAGAAGGAGCGCATCGGCAAGATCTACCGCATGCACGCGAACAAGCGTGAGGAGATCGACTCGGTGGGCGCCGGCGACATCGTCGCCGTCATGGGCCTGAAGCAGACCACCACCGGTGAGACGCTTTGCGACGAGAAGGCCCCCGTGATCCTGGAGTCCATGGACTTCCCGGCTCCGGTCATCCAGGTCGCCATCGAGCCCGCCTCGAAGGGCGACCAGGAGAAGCTGGGTGTCGCCATCCAGCGCCTCGCGGAAGAGGACCCGTCGTTCCACGTCCACTCGGACGAGGAGACCGGCCAGACCATCCTCGGCGGTATGGGCGAGCTGCACCTCGAGGTGCTGGTCGACCGTATGAAGCGCGAGTTCAAGGTCGTCGCCAACGTCGGCAAGCCGCAGGTCGCGTACCGCGAGACGATCCGCAAGGCCGTCGAGCGTCACGACTACACCCACAAGAAGCAGACCGGTGGTACCGGTCAGTTCGCCAAGGTGCAGATCGCGATCGAGCCGATCACGGACGCCGATGGTCCGGCGTACGAGTTCGTCAACAAGGTCACCGGTGGCCGCGTGCCGAAGGAGTACATCCCTTCGGTCGACGCCGGTGCGCAGGAAGCCATGCAGTTCGGCATCCTGGCCGGCTACGAGATGACTGGCGTCCGCGTCACGCTTCTCGACGGTGGCTACCACGAGGTCGACTCCTCCGAGCTCGCCTTCAAGATCGCCGGTTCGCAGGCCTTCAAGGAGGCCGCGCGCAAGGCTTCTCCCGTGCTCCTCGAGCCGATGATGGCCGTCGAGGTCACCACGCCGGAGGAGTCCATGGGTGACGTCATCGGCGACATCAACTCCCGCCGTGGCCAGATCCAGGCCATGGAGGACCGTCACGGAGCCAAGATCGTCAGGGGCCTCGTGCCGCTGTCGGAGATGTTCGGCTACGTCGGCGACCTCCGCAGCAAGACCTCGGGTCGCGCCAGCTACTCGATGCAGTTCGACTCCTACGCCGAGGTTCCCCGGAACGTCGCCGAGGAGATCATCGCGAAGGCCAAGGGCGAGTAACTCTTCCGAGTACACGCTTTAGGCTTGTCACCGGAGCCTCTGGGGCAACAGGAGCAAACCTCCCGTTGCCCCGGGGAACCCGGCTTTCCAGCAAAGATCACCTGGCGCCGATCTGTAAGGCGTACAGAACCACTCTCCAGGAGGACCCCCGTGGCGAAGGCGAAGTTCGAGCGGACTAAGCCGCACGTCAACATCGGCACCATCGGTCACATTGACCACGGTAAGACGACCCTCACGGCCGCCATTACCAAGGTGCTGCACGACGCGTACCCGGACCTGAACGAGGCCTCGGCCTTCGACCAGATCGACAAGGCTCCTGAGGAGCGCCAGCGCGGTATCACCATCTCCATCGCGCACGTCGAGTACCAGACCGAGGCGCGTCACTACGCCCACGTCGACTGCCCGGGTCACGCGGACTACATCAAGAACATGATCACCGGTGCCGCGCAGATGGACGGCGCCATCCTCGTGGTCGCCGCCACCGACGGCCCGATGCCGCAGACCAAGGAGCACGTGCTCCTGGCCCGCCAGGTCGGCGTTCCGTACATCGTCGTCGCCCTGAACAAGGCCGACATGGTGGACGACGAGGAGATCCTGGAGCTCGTCGAGCTCGAGGTCCGTGAGCTCCTCTCCGAGTACGACTTCCCGGGCGACGAGCTCCCGGTCGTCCAGGTCTCCGCGCTCAAGGCGCTCGAGGGCGACAAGGAGTGGGGCGAGAAGCTCCTCGGCCTCATGAAGGCCGTCGACGAGTCGATCCCGACCCCGCCGCGTGACACCGAGAAGCCGTTCCTCATGCCCGTCGAGGACGTCTTCACGATCACCGGTCGTGGCACCGTCGTCACCGGTCGTATCGAGCGTGGTGTCCTGAAGGTCAACGAGACCGTCGACATCATCGGCATCAAGACCGAGAAGACCACCACCACGGTCACCGGCATCGAGATGTTCCGCAAGCTGCTCGACGAGGGCCAGGCCGGTGAGAACGTCGGTCTGCTCCTCCGTGGCATCAAGCGCGAGGACGTCGAGCGCGGCCAGGTCATCATCAAGCCCGGTTCGGTCACGCCGCACACCGAGTTCGAGGCCGCCGCGTACATCCTGTCGAAGGACGAGGGTGGCCGTCACACCCCGTTCTTCAACAACTACCGCCCGCAGTTCTACTTCCGTACCACGGACGTGACCGGCGTCGTGACCCTCCCCGAGGGCACCGAGATGGTCATGCCGGGCGACAACACCGACATGTCCGTCCAGCTGATCCAGCCGGTCGCCATGGAGGAGGGCCTGAAGTTCGCCATCCGTGAGGGTGGTCGCACCGTCGGCGCCGGCCAGGTCACCAAGATCACGAAGTAATTCGTGTTCTGACCTGGTAGCCCGCACCTGTGGGCACCATGTTTGAGGCGAGGGCCCCTTTCCCACCGCTCCGGCGGTGGGGGAGGGGCCCTTCGTCGTACCCCTGTAAAGCCCGCGTAAAGGCGTTGTGAGAGGCTCCGCAGCAGTACGAACGGGCGATCGACCAGGGCGGGAAGCACATGGGGCAGCAGGACGGCAGACGCGACGAGCCGCAGGGGTGGCGGACCGGGCCGGCATGGCAGGAGATGGAGGGGCGCGGCCGGCGCAAGCGGCGCGTGAAGGCCGCGGCGGCGCTCGTTGCCATCGGGGCGGCCGCGCTGGTCGTCGTACGCCCGGAACTGCTCATCGACCGGGTGACGGGGAAGGCGGAAGCGCGCAGGGCGGCCGCCGAGGCCTCGCCGCTGCCCGCCGAGTCGGTACGTCCGACCGCGGCCCCGGAGGCCGCCTACCCGGACCGTCCGACCCTGAAGGAGCCGTTCCGGGGCTCGCCGGCCGCCCAGTGGGCCGACGGAGCCGCCGGCATCGAGGTCCCGGAGGCGACGGCCGTCGGCGGCATGTCCCGGGAGGCGGTCGCCGACGCGCTGGCGAAGGCGAAGCAGTTCCTGGTCGGGGCCAACCTGGACCCCGCCACGCTGCGGGGGGAGCGGCCGGCGGCGGCGATGGCGCTGCTGGACCCGAAGGACGACAAGACCCGGACGGCGATGGCGAAGGCCTTCGAGAAGCCGGGGCGGGACCAGGACCCGCTGGACTGGTTCACCCGGTACGACCCGGCCGAGCTGAAGCCGGCGGGCGACGTGGTCAAGGTGCGGGGCCGGATGTGGGTGGAGGCCGGCGAGCAGCCCGGGCAGGCCCACGTGCGGGCGGACTACTCGTTCGTCTACCCGTTCACGAAGGTCGGGGGGAACCCCGAGGACGTCGCGCGGACCATCGTCCGCCGCGAGTTCACCTTCTCGATCGCGGACCCGGACAAGTGGGAGGGCACCGCCGGCAAGCTGTGGCTCTTCCAGATCAACCGGGACATCGCCAACAGCTCCTGCGACCGCTTCGACGGCTACCTGCACCCGTCGTTCTTCTCGGACCCGGACAACGACGGAACGGCGCCCTCCGGGCCGCCGGTGGACCCGTACGACCGCAGCAAGGAGATCACGGTCGAGGGCCAGGAGGGCTGCGGGACCGTGTCCCGGACCTGATCAGCGGCCCGGCCTGCGAGAACCCCGCCGGGCAGAGGGTGCGGCGCGGTTTGACGTGTCCGCGCGGCGGGGTATTCTCTTCGGCCCGATTGGCCAGGTACGTGTCTCGTATGGCAGACTACTCAAGTTGCTCGGTTGAGTGCCGATGCTGTGCGCCTCCCGCCGGGAGGACCGGAAGCGAGTCCCACAGTACTCGTCGTCCTTAATCTGCCTTTCGGGGCAGCAATGAGGGCGGACGTACGGGAATCTTCTGGGAAGTGTCAGCACGGTGCCCACCAGGCACTCGGTGGGTGTTTCTCCCCCGAGACGCGGTCAGGACCGCATCCCCTTGGACGAGGGAATTTCCGTATGGGAATTTTCTGTAGAGGGTGTGCGACACGCCCGACCGCGTGGGTCGGAGAGAAGCCGCGGAACCCCGTTCCGCAGCCTCCCGGGAGCCAGAGCGTTTCCACACAGAGACAGGACTACGGAGTAGCCATGGCGGGACAGAAGATCCGCATCCGGCTCAAGGCCTACGACCACGAGGTCATCGACTCCTCGGCGAAGAAGATCGTCGAGACGGTGACCCGCACTGGTGCGTCGGTCGCGGGCCCGGTGCCGCTGCCCACTGAGAAGAACGTGTACTGCGTCATCAAGTCGCCGCACAAGTACAAGGACTCGCGCGAGCACTTCGAGATGCGCACGCACAAGCGCCTGATCGACATCCTCGACCCGACGCCCAAGACCGTTGACTCGCTGATGCGCCTGGACCTTCCGGCCGGCGTTGACATCGAGATCAAGCTCTGAGAGGCGTCGAGAAGATGGCAAAGCAGATCAAGGGCGTCCTGGGCGAGAAGCTCGGCATGACCCAGGTCTGGGACGAGAACAACCGTGTCGTCCCGGTGACCGTCGTCAAGGCCGGACCCTGCGTCGTGACCCAGGTCCGTACCAACGACATCGACGGCTACGAGTCGGTCCAGATCGCCTTCGGCGAGATCGACCCGCGCAAGGTGAACAAGCCCCTCAAGGGCCACTTCGCCAAGGCCGACGTGACCCCCCGCCGCCACCTGGTGGAGCTCCGCACCTCCGACGCCAGCGAGTACACGCTCGGCCAGGAGATCACTGCTGAGGTGTTCGAGTCCGGCGTCAAGGTTGACGTCACGGGCAACAGCAAGGGCAAGGGCTTCGCCGGTGTCATGAAGCGGCACAACTTCCGGGGCCTCGGCGCCGGTCACGGTGTGCAGCGCAAGCACCGCTCCCCCGGTTCGATCGGTGGCTGCGCCACCCCTGGGCGTGTCTTCAAGGGCATGCGCATGGCCGGTCGCATGGGTAACGAGCGCGTCACCACCCAGAACCTGACCATCCACGCGGTTGACGCGGAGAAGGGTCTGCTCCTCATCAAGGGTGCGGTCCCCGGTCCGAACGGCGGCCTCGTCCTGGTCCGTACCGCGGCCAAGGGGGCTTGAGGTAATGAGCACCATTGACATCCTTTCGCCGGCAGGCGACAAGGCCGGTACCGTCGAGCTCCCCGCGGAGATCTTCGACGCGAAGACCAGCGTTCCGCTGATCCACCAGGTCGTCGTCGCGCAGCTGGCTGCTGCCCGTCAGGGCACGCACAAGACCAAGACCCGTGGCGAAGTCCGTGGTGGTGGCAAGAAGCCTTACCGCCAGAAGGGCACCGGCCGCGCCCGTCAGGGTTCGACCCGCGCTCCGCAGTTCGCCGGCGGTGGCGTCGTCCACGGCCCCGTGCCGCGTGACTACTCGCAGCGGACCCCCAAGAAGATGAAGGCCGCCGCCCTCCGCGGTGCCCTCTCGGACCGTGCGCGTCACTCCCGCATCCACGTCGTCACCGGCGTGGTCGAGGGTGCCGCCTCCACGAAGGCCGCCAAGACGCTGTTCGGCAAGATCTCGGAGCGCAAGAACCTGCTCCTGGTCGCCGAGCGCTCTGACGAGCTGGCGTGGCTGTCCGCCCGCAACCTGCCCCAGGTTCACATCCTGGAGCCGGGCCAGCTGAACACGTACGACGTGATCGTCTCTGACGACGTGGTCTTCACCCAGGCCGCGCTCGAGTCCTTCGTGTCTGGCCCCAAGGCCGATGAGACCGAAGGGAACGAGGCCTGATGTCTGAGGCGACCGTTACCAGCAAGACCTTCACCGACCCGCGCGACCTGCTGATCAAGCCGGTCGTCTCGGAGAAGAGCTACGCGCTGCTGGACGAGAACAAGTACACGTTCATCGTCGCGCCCGGCGCCAACAAGACCCAGATCAAGCAGGCCGTCGAGGCGGTCTTCTCGGTCAAGGTCACCGGGGTCAACACGATCAACCGTCAGGGTAAGCGCAAGCGCACCAAGACCGGTTTCGGCAAGCGCGCCAACACCAAGCGCGCCATCGTGACCCTTGCCGAGGGCAACCGTATCGACATCTTCGGCGGCCAGGCCTCCTAACGGAGGTCTAGTCGTCCGGAATCGGACGAGGACTGAGAAATGGGTATCCGCAAGTACAAGCCGACGACCCCGGGCCGTCGTGGCTCCAGCGTCGCCGACTTTGTCGAGATCACGCGGTCCACGCCGGAGAAGTCGCTGGTCCGCCCCCTGCACAGCAAGGGCGGCCGTAACAACACCGGTCGTGTGACCGTTCGCCACCAGGGTGGCGGACACAAGCGCGCCTACCGCGTGATCGACTTCCGTCGTCACGACAAGGACGGCGTGCCGGCCAAGGTCGCGCACATCGAGTACGACCCCAACCGCACCGCGCGCATCGCGCTGCTGCACTACGCCGACGGCGAGAAGCGCTACATCATCGCGCCGCGCGGTCTGCAGCAGGGTGACCGGATCGAGAACGGCCCCACGGCCGACATCAAGCCGGGCAACAACCTCGCGCTCCGCAACATCCCGGTCGGTACCACGATCCACGCGATCGAGCTCCGTCCCGGTGGCGGCGCCAAGTTCGCCCGCTCCGCCGGTGCCTCCGTGCAGCTGCTCGCGAAGGAGGGCGTGATGGCCCACCTCCGCATGCCGTCCGGTGAGATCCGTCTCGTCGACGCGCGCTGCCGCGCCACCGTCGGCGAGGTCGGCAACGCCGAGCAGTCGAACATCAACTGGGGCAAGGCCGGCCGCATGCGCTGGAAGGGCGTCCGCCCGACCGTCCGCGGTGTCGCGATGAACCCGGTTGACCACCCGCACGGTGGTGGTGAGGGCAAGACCAGCGGTGGTCGCCACCCGGTCTCCCCGTGGGGTCAGAAGGAGGGTCGTACTCGCTCGCCGAAGAAGGCTTCGAGCAAGTACATCGTCCGCCGCCGCAAGACGAACAAGAAGCGCTAGGAGCGGGTTTAGATGCCGCGCAGTCTCAAGAAGGGGCCCTTCGTCGACGACCACCTCGTAAAGAAGGTGGACGCCCAGAACGAAGCCGGCACCAAGAACGTCATCAAGACCTGGTCCCGTCGCTCGATGATCATCCCCAGCATGCTGGGTCACACGATCGCGGTGCACAACGGCAAGACCCACGTCCCGGTGTTCGTCACCGAGTCGATGGTCGGCCACAAGCTCGGCGAGTTCTCGCCGACTCGCACCTTCCGCGGCCACGTCAAGGACGACCGGAAGTCGAAGCGCCGCTAATCGCGGGGTGGTTACGACTATGACTAACACCGAAGGGACAACCATGGAAGCCAGGGCCCAGGCGCGGTACATCCGCGTCACGCCCATGAAGGCCCGCCGCGTGGTGGACCTCATCCGTGGCATGGATGCCACGGAGGCTCAGGCGGTCCTGCGTTTCGCCCCGCAGGCCGCGAGCGTGCCGGTCGGCAAGGTGCTGGACAGCGCCATTGCCAACGCCGCGCACAACTACAACCACCCGGACGCCTCCACGCTGGTCATCAGCGAGGCGTACGTGGACGAGGGCCCGACCCTGAAGCGGTTCCGTCCGCGTGCCCAGGGCCGTGCCTACCGGATCCGCAAGCGGACCAGCCACATCACCGTGGTCGTCAGCAGCAAGGAAGGTTCCCGGTAATGGGCCAGAAGGTAAACCCGCACGGGTTCCGACTCGGCATCACCACGGACTTCAAGTCCCGCTGGTACGCCGACAAGCTGTACAAGGACTACGTCAAGGAAGACGTCGCCATCCGTCGGATGATGACGTCCGGCATGGAGCGCGCCGGCATCTCGAAGGTTGAGATCGAGCGCACCCGTGACCGCGTGCGTGTGGACATCCACACCGCCCGTCCCGGCATCGTCATCGGCCGCCGTGGCGCCGAGGCCGACCGCATCCGCGGTGACCTCGAGAAGCTCACGGGCAAGCAGGTCCAGCTGAACATCCTCGAGGTCAAGAACCCCGAGCTCGACGCTCAGCTCGTTGCCCAGGCCGTTGCCGAGCAGCTCTCCTCCCGCGTCTCCTTCCGTCGTGCCATGCGCAAGAGCATGCAGGGCACCATGAAGGCCGGCGCCAAGGGCATCAAGATCCAGTGTGGCGGCCGTCTCGGCGGCGCCGAGATGTCCCGCTCCGAGTTCTACCGCGAGGGTCGTGTGCCGCTGCACACGCTGCGCGCGAACGTGGACTACGGCTTCTTCGAGGCCAAGACCACCTTCGGCCGTATCGGCGTGAAGGTCTGGATCTACAAGGGCGACGTCAAGAACATCGCCGAGGTTCGCGCCGAGAACGCTGCGGCCCGTGCGGGTAACCGCCCGGCCCGTGGTGCCGGCGCTGGCGACCGTCCCGCCGGCCGTGGTGGCCGTGGTGGCGAGCGCGGCGGCCGTGGTGGCCGCAAGCCGCAGCAGGCTGCTGGTGCCGAGGCCCCCAAGGCCGACGCTCCCGCCGCCGCTCCGGCTGAGAGCACCGGAACGGAGGCCTGACCGACATGCTGATCCCTCGTAGGGTCAAGCACCGCAAGCAGCACCACCCGAAGCGCAGCGGTATGGCCAAGGGCGGTACTGAGGTCTCGTTCGGCGAGTACGGCATCCAGGCGCTCACCCCCGCCTACGTGACGAACCGCCAGATCGAGGCGGCTCGTATCGCGATGACCCGCCACATCAAGCGTGGCGGCAAGGTCTGGATCAACATCTACCCGGACCGTCCGCTGACGAAGAAGCCTGCCGAGACCCGCATGGGTTCCGGTAAGGGTTCCCCGGAGTGGTGGATCGCGAACGTGCACCCGGGCCGGGTCATGTTCGAGCTGTCCTACCCGAACGAAAAGATTGCGCGTGAGGCTCTCACTCGTGCGGCCCACAAGCTGCCGATGAAGTGCCGCATCGTCAAGCGCGAGGCAGGTGAGTCGTGATGGCGACGGGAACCAAGGCGTCCGAGCTCCGCGAGCTCGGCAACGAGGAGCTCGTTGCCAAGCTGCGCGAGGCCAAGGAGGAGCTGTTCAAGCTCCGTTTCCAGGCGGCCACCGGCCAGCTGGAGAACAACGGCCGGCTCAAGTCCGTCCGTAAGGACATCGCTCGCATCTACACCCTGATGCACGAGCGTGAGCTCGGTATCGAGACGGTGGAGAACGCCTGATGAGCGAGAACAACGTGACTGAGAAGACCGAGCGCGGTTTCCGCAAGACCCGTGAGGGTCTGGTCGTCAGCGACAAGATGGACAAGACCGTCGTCGTCGCCGTCGAGGACCGCGTGAAGCACGCGCTGTACGGCAAGGTCATCCGCCGTACGAACAAGCTCAAGGCGCACGACGAGCAGAACGCTGCCGGCGTCGGCGACCGCGTCCTCATCATGGAGACGCGTCCGCTGTCGGCGACGAAGCGCTGGCGCATCGTCGAGATCCTCGAGAAGGCCAAGTAATCACTTGAAGGGGTAACCCTTCAGGTTCGTTCCGCCAGGCTCGGCCGGGGCTTCCTCTGAAGCCCCGGCCGGGAACCGGCAGACAAACAGGAGATAGACGTGATCCAGCAGGAGTCGCGACTGCGTGTCGCCGACAACACTGGTGCCAAGGAGATCCTTTGCATCCGTGTTCTCGGTGGCTCGGGTCGCCGCTACGCGGGCATCGGTGACGTCATCGTCGCCACCGTCAAGGATGCGATCCCCGGTGGCAACGTGAAGAAGGGTGACGTCGTCAAGGCGGTCATCGTTCGCACCGTCAAGGAGCGCCGCCGCCAGGACGGCTCGTACATCCGCTTCGACGAGAACGCCGCCGTCATTCTGAAGAACGACGGCGACCCTCGCGGCACCCGTATCTTCGGCCCCGTGGGCCGTGAGCTGCGCGAGAAGAAGTTCATGAAGATCATCTCGCTCGCGCCGGAGGTGCTGTAAGCATGAAGATCAAGAAGGGCGACCTGGTCCAGGTCATCACCGGTAAGGACAAGGGCAAGCAGGGCAAGGTCATCGCGGCCTTCCCGACCGAGTCCCGCGTTCTGGTCGAGGGTGTCAACCGGGTCAAGAAGCACACCAAGGCTGGGCAGAACCAGGCCGGCGGCATCGTGATCACCGAGGCCCCCGTCCACGTGTCCAACGTCCAGCTGGTCGTGGAGAAGGACGGCAAGAAGGTCGTCACCCGCGTCGGTTTCCGCTTCGACGACGAGGGCAACAAGATCCGCGTTGCCAAGCGCACGGGTGAGGACATCTGATGGCTACCACTCCGCGTCTGAAGACGAAGTACCGCGAGGACATCGCGGGCAAGCTGCGTGAGGAGTTCTCCTACGAGAACGTCATGCAGATCCCCGGCCTCGTCAAGATCGTCGTGAACATGGGTGTCGGCGACGCCGCCCGTGACTCGAAGCTGATCGACGGTGCCATCCGCGACCTGACGACGATCACCGGTCAGAAGCCGGCCGTCACGAAGGCCCGCAAGTCCATCGCGCAGTTCAAGCTGCGCGAGGGTCAGCCGATCGGCTGCCACGTCACCCTCCGTGGTGACCGCATGTGGGAGTTCCTGGACCGTACGCTGTCGCTCGCGCTGCCGCGTATCCGTGACTTCCGTGGTCTGTCGCCGAAGCAGTTCGACGGCCGTGGCAACTACACCTTCGGTCTCACGGAGCAGGTCATGTTCCACGAGATCGACCAGGACAAGATCGACCGTACCCGGGGTATGGACATCACCGTGGTCACCACGGCGACCAACGACGACGAGGGCCGCGCGCTCCTTCGTCACCTCGGCTTCCCCTTCAAGGAGGCGTAAGCGAGATGGCGAAGAAGGCTCTCATCGCGAAGGCTGCCCGCAAGCCCAAGTTCGGTGTGCGTGCGTACACCCGCTGCCAGCGCTGCGGTCGTCCCCACTCCGTGTACCGCAAGTTCGGCCTGTGCCGCGTCTGCCTTCGTGAGATGGCTCACCGTGGCGAGCTGCCGGGCGTGACCAAGAGCTCCTGGTAATTCCCTTCCGTCCGTAAGGACTTGGGAAGTTCCAGAGGCTCTCGGTAAGCATCTGGTCGGCGGATGCCCGGCCGCGCATGCCTTAGGCTTGTGTGGTTGGGCGTCCGCCGCCCATAACGACTTACTACGCCGTAGGTCCCCGCACCGCACCCGTCCCGCCTCTGAGCGGGGAGAGGGATGGCGCATACAGGAAACCCCGGCGAGAGAGGCCGAAGGCCACTTCATGACCATGACTGACCCGATCGCAGACATGCTGACCCGTCTGCGTAACGCTAACTCGGCGTACCACGACACCGTCGTGATGCCGCACAGCAAGATCAAGTCGCACATCGCGGAGATCCTCAAGCAGGAGGGTTTCATCACCGGCTGGAAGGTCGAGGACGCCGAGGTCGGCAAGAACCTCGTCCTCGAGCTGAAGTTCGGGCCGAACCGTGAGCGCTCCATCGCGGGCATCAAGCGGATCTCGAAGCCCGGTCTGCGCGTGTACGCGAAGTCCACCAACCTGCCCAAGGTCCTCGGCGGCCTCGGCGTGGCGATCATCTCCACGTCGCACGGTCTCCTGACCGGCCAGCAGGCAGGCAAGAAGGGCGTAGGTGGGGAAGTCCTCGCCTACGTCTGGTAGTCGGGAACGGAGGAAAAGCAATGTCGCGAATCGGCAAGCTCCCCATCCAGGTTCCCGCCGGTGTGGACGTCACCATCGATGGCCGCACGGTTGCGGTGAAGGGCCCCAAGGGTCTGCTCACCCACACCGTCGCCGCGCCGATCGAGATCGTCAAGGGTGAGGACGGCGTTCTGAACGTCACCCGTCCGAACGACGAGCGTCAGAACAAGGCCCTGCACGGCCTGTCCCGCACGCTGGTGGCGAACATGATCACCGGCGTGACCCAGGGATACGCCAAGGCCCTCGAGATCAGCGGTGTCGGTTACCGCGTGGCCGCGAAGGGCTCCGACCTGGAGTTCCAGCTCGGCTACAGCCACCCGATCCTGGTCACGGCGCCCGACGGCATCTCGTTCAAGGTCGAGTCCCCGACCAAGTTCTCGGTCGAGGGCATCGACAAGCAGAAGGTCGGCGAGGTCGCCGCCAACATCCGCAAGCTGCGGAAGCCCGACCCGTACAAGGCCAAGGGTGTCAAGTACGCCGGCGAGGTCATCCGCCGCAAGGTCGGAAAGGCTGGTAAGTAGCCATGGCATACGGTGTGAAGATCGCCAAGGGCGACGCGTACAAGCGCGCTGCCAAGGCTCGCCGCCACATCCGCATCCGCAAGAACGTCTCGGGTACGGCGGAGCGTCCGCGCCTCGTCGTGACGCGTTCGAACCGCAACATCGTTGCTCAGGTCATCGACGACCTCAAGGGTCACACCCTTGCGTCCGCGTCGACCCTGGACGCTTCGATCCGCGGTGGCGAGGGCGACAAGAGCTCCCAGGCCCAGGCCGTCGGCGCGCTCGTCGCCGAGCGTGCCAAGGCCGCGGGTGTCGAGACCGTCGTCTTTGACCGCGGTGGCAACCGATACGCCGGGCGCATTGCCGCTCTGGCTGACGCCGCCCGCGAAGCCGGGCTGAAGTTCTAAGCCCCGGTTCCGGGACTCACGGACGTAACAGAGAGAGGTAATCCAATGGCTGGACCCCAGCGCCGCGGCAGCGGTGCCGGTGGCGGCGAGCGGCGGGACCGGAAGGGTCGCGACGGTGGCGCTGCCGCCGAGAAGACCGCTTACGTTGAGCGCGTTGTCGCGATCAACCGTGTCGCCAAGGTTGTCAAGGGTGGTCGTCGCTTCAGCTTCACCGCGCTCGTCGTGGTGGGTGACGGTGACGGCACCGTAGGTGTCGGTTACGGCAAGGCCAAGGAAGTTCCCGCGGCCATCGCCAAGGGCGTCGAGGAAGCCAAGAAGAACTTCTTCAAGGTTCCCCGCATCCAGGGCACCATCCCGCACCCGATCCAGGGCGAGAAGGCGGCCGGCGTTGTCCTGCTGAAGCCTGCTTCCCCCGGTACCGGTGTTATCGCCGGTGGCCCGGTGCGCGCCGTTCTGGAGTGCGCCGGCGTTCACGACATCCTGTCGAAGTCGCTCGGCTCCGACAACGCGATCAACATCGTGCACGCGACCGTGGAGGCCCTGAAGGGCCTGCAGCGTCCCGAGGAGATCGCGGCTCGCCGTGGTCTGCCGCTCGAGGACGTCGCCCCCGCGGCCCTGCTTCGTGCGCGCGCTGGGGCGGGTGTCTGATGGCCCGCCTCAAGATCACGCAGACGAAGTCGTACATCGGCAGCAAGCAGAACCACCGCGACACCCTTCGTTCGCTCGGGCTCAAGCGCCTGAACGACGTGGTCGTCAAGGAGGACCGCCCCGAGTTCCGCGGCATGGTGCACACCGTCCGCCACCTCGTGACGGTTGAGGAGGTTGACTAATCATGGCTGAGAACAGCCCGCTGAAGGCTCACAACCTCCGTCCGGCCCCCGGTGCCAAGACCGCGAAGACCCGTGTGGGTCGCGGTGAGGCGTCGAAGGGTAAGACGGCTGGTCGTGGTACCAAGGGTACGAAGGCCCGCTACCAGGTTCCGCAGCGCTTCGAGGGTGGGCAGATGCCCCTCCACATGCGCCTGCCGAAGCTGAAGGGCTTCAAGAACCCGTTCCGCACCGAGTTCCAGGTTGTCAACCTGGACAAGCTCGGTGCCCTCTACCCCGAGGGTGGAGAGGTCACGGTGGCCGACCTGGTCGCCAAGGGCGCGGTTCGCAAGAACAGCCTCGTCAAGGTCCTGGGCCAGGGCGAGCTCTCCGTGGCGCTGACGGTTTCGGTTGACGCCGTCTCCGCCTCCGCCAAGGAGAAGATTGCCGCCGCCGGCGGCTCCGTCACCGAGCTCGTCTAAGACGAAACTCTTGTGACAAATAGCTAGAAACCCGACCGGGGATGCCTCACAAAAGGGGCATCCCCGGTTGGTCGTTCCACGGGGGGTGCACTCGCCGGTAAGGTGGCGTGCACCTTTGCTTGTACGTATTCGTCGATCCTTCAGACCGTCACCTCTGACGCAGTAGCGCGGGGGTCGCAGGAGGCACCGTGCTCACCGCGTTCGCCCGGGCGTTCAAGACGCCCGACCTGCGCAAGAAGCTGCTCTTCACACTCGGCATCATCGTGCTGTATCGGCTCGGGTCCCACATCCCGGTACCCGGCGTGAGCTACAAGAACGTCCAGATCTGTGTCGACCAGATGGGGAACAGCAACAGCCTCTTCGGTCTGGTCAACATGTTCAGCGGCGGTGCGCTGCTGCAGATCACGATCTTCGCGCTCGGCATCATGCCGTACATCACGGCGAGCATCATCCTGCAGCTGCTGACCGTGGTCATCCCGAAGCTGGAGAACCTCAAAAAAGAGGGCCAGGCCGGCACGGCGAAGATCACTCAGTACACGCGCTATCTGACGGTCGCGCTCGCGATCCTCCAGGGCACCGGCCTGGTCGCCACCGCGCGTACCGGCGCCCTCTTCGGCACCTGCCCGGTCGCTCGCGAGATCGTCCCGAACCACTCGATCTTCACCACCATCACCATGGTGGTCACCATGACCGCCGGTACCTGTGTCGTCATGTGGCTCGGTGAGCTGATCACCGACCGCGGCATCGGCAACGGCATGTCCATCCTGATGTTCATCTCGATCGCGGCCGGCTTCGTCGGCGCCCTCTGGACCATCAAGCTCCAGGGCAAGATCGCTGATGGCTGGGTGGAGTTCGGTGTCGTCATCCTCGTGGGTCTCGCGATGGTGGCCCTGGTGGTCTTCGTCGAACAGGCGCAGCGCCGGATCCCGGTCCAGTACGCGAAGCGCATGATCGGCCGCCGTGCCTACGGCGGTACGTCCACCTACATCCCGCTCAAGGTGAACCAGGCCGGTGTCATCCCGGTCATCTTCGCCTCGTCGCTGCTGTACATCCCGGCGCTGATCGTGCAGTTCAGCGGTTCGACGGCGGGCTGGGCGACCTGGATCCAGAAGCACTTCGTCAAGGGCGACCACCCGTACTACATCGCCGCCTACTTCCTCCTGATCGTCTTCTTCGCGTTCTTCTACGTGGCGATCTCGTTCAACCCCGAGGAAGTTGCGGACAACATGAAGAAGTATGGTGGGTTCATCCCGGGCATCCGCGCCGGCCGGCCTACCGCCGAGTACCTGAGCTACGTACTCAACCGGATCACTTGGCCGGGGTCGCTGTACCTGGGTCTGATCGCTCTTGTGCCGACAATGGCGTTGGCCGGCTTCGGAGCGAACCAGAACTTCCCGTTCGGCGGGACGAGCATCCTCATCATCGTGGGTGTGGGTCTGGAAACCGTGAAGCAGATCGAGAGCCAGCTCCAGCAGCGCAACTACGAAGGGTTCCTCCGCTGATGCGAATCGTCCTCGTCGGGCCCCCCGGTGCGGGCAAGGGAACGCAGGCCGCGTTCCTTGCCAAGAACCTGTCGATCCCGCACATCTCCACGGGTGACCTCTTCCGCGCCAACATCAGCCAGAACACCGAGCTGGGCCGCCGCGCGAAGGCGTTCATGGACGCCGGTGAGCTCGTCCCGGACGAGATCACCATCGGCATGGCCAAGGACCGGATGGAGCAGGACGACGCCAAGGGCGGCTTCCTCCTCGACGGCTTCCCGCGCAACGTGGCCCAGGCCGAGGCGCTCGACGTCATGCTCAAGGAAGCGGGCATGAAGCTCGACGCCATCCTCGACCTGGAGGTCGAGGAGGACGAGGTCGTCAAGCGGATCGCCGGCCGGCGCATCTGCCGCAAGGACTCCGCGCACGTCTTCCACGTGATCTACGCGGCGCCGAAGGTCGAGGGCGTCTGCGACAAGTGCGAGGGCGAGCTCTACCAGCGCGACGACGACTCCGAGGCCACGGTCCGCAACCGGCTGGAGGTCTACCACACGCAGACCGAGCCGATCATCGACTACTACAAGGCCCAGGGCCTGCTGGTGACCATCTCCGCCCTCGGCGAGGTGCACGAGATCACCAAGCGGGCGATGGACGCCCTCAAGAAGTAGTCACTCCAGTTCGTGACCGACAGTACGGCCGCGGTGTCCCTCGGGCATCGCGGCCTTACTGTTGATGAAGACCCGTTTTCGAAGGTGGAAGGTCCCCGTTCATGGTTCAGCTGAAGACCCCCGAGCAGATCGCGAAGATGCGGGAGGCAGGGCTGGTCGTCGCCGCGATCCACGCGGCGACCCGTGAGGCGGCCGTGCCGGGCTCCACGACGCGGGACCTGGACATGGTGGCCCGGAAGGTGATCGCCGACGCCGGCGCGAAGTCGAACTTCCTCGGGTACGGCGGTTTCCCCGCGACCATCTGCACCTCGGTGAACGAGGTCGTCGTCCACGGCATCCCGGACGACAAGACGGTCCTGAAGGACGGCGACGTCATCTCCATCGACGCCGGCGCGATCGTGGACGGCTGGCACGGCGACGCGGCGTACACGGCCTTCGTGGGCACCGGTCACGCTCCGGAGCTGATCGAGCTGTCCCGCGTCACCGAGGAGTCGATGTGGGCCGGCATCGCGGCCATGAAGCTCGGCAACCGCCTGGTGGACATCTCGAAGGCGATCGAGGGCTACATCAAGCGCCAGCCGCGGCCTTCGACCGGTGAGCACAGCCTCGGCAAGTTCGGGATCATCGAGGACTACGGCGGCCACGGCATCGGTTCCGAGATGCACATGGACCCGCACCTGCTGAACTACGTCTCGCGCAAGCGGGGCAAGGGCATCAAGCTGGTCCCGGGCCTGTGCCTGGCGATCGAGCCGATGGTCTCGCTGGGCACCGCCCAGACGGAGGTCCTCGCGGACGACTGGACGGTCATCACCACGGACGGCACCTGGTCCTCGCACTGGGAGCACTCGGTCGCCCTGACCGAGGCCGGCCCGATCGTCCTGACCAGCCCGGACTGCGGCAAGGCGAAGCTGGCGGAGTACGGGATCACGACGGCCCCGGACCCGCTCGGGTAGCCGTCGCTTAATGATCTAGACTCATGGGCAAACTTTCCGGATTCGTCTTTCTGGGTGCCCTGACGTAGACTGACTCGTCGGCTCACGTGCATTTCCATGCCCTGCATGGGCACAGCGCCGATCAAGGTAGCCGATTCGAAAGGCGAAGCGTGGCCAAGAAGCAAGGTGCCATCGAGATCGAGGGCACCGTGATCGAGTCCCTCCCGAACGCCATGTTCAAGGTGGAACTCCAGAACGGTCACAAGGTCCTCGCGCACATCAGCGGCAAGATGCGTATGCACTACATCCGCATCCTTCCCGATGACCGGGTCGTTGTGGAGCTGTCTCCCTACGACCTGACGCGTGGCCGGATCGTCTACCGATACAAGTAGATCTTGCCCCCGCACCCCGCTCCGGCGCGGGTGGTGGCACTGACCCGGAGAACCTCACCAACATGAAGGTCAAGCCGAGCGTCAAGAAGATCTGCGACAAGTGCAAGGTGATCCGCCGTCACGGCCGGGTCATGGTCATCTGCGACAACCTGCGCCACAAGCAGCGCCAGGGCTGACGCACGCCGACCGACCTGCACTACGCAGTTCTTCGCGCGACGTAAGAAAACGTACATAAGCAGAGCCCGCCCAGCCCTCACGGGCCGGCGGCACCTCCGGCGGGGGCCGGGGACCCGGACGTACCATCGCCCATTCGGGCGGTCGGCGGTCGGGAGCGGTTCTGCTGCAGACCCCCGAACACACAGGAGCCATTGAATGGCACGCGTTTCCGGTGTTGACATCCCGCGCGAAAAGCGTGTGGAGATCGCACTCACCTACGTCTTCGGTATCGGGCGCACCCGGTCCAAGGAGATCCTCGCCTCCACCGGCGTGAACCCGAACACCCGCGTTCGTGACCTGGCCGAAGAGGACCTCGTCAAGATCCGCGAGTACGTGGACGCCAACCTCCGTACCGAGGGTGACCTCCGCCGCGAGATCCAGGGCGACATCCGCCGCAAGATCGAGATCCAGTGCTACCAGGGCATCCGCCACCGTCGTGGCCTGCCCGTGCACGGTCAGCGCACCAGCACGAACGCGCGTACCCGCAAGGGCCCGCGTCGCGCGATCGCCGGTAAGAAGAAGCCGGGCAAGAAGTAGTCCTGTTCAGCGGTCTTGCGCTGTAGGACCGACCACCTCCCGTAGGAGTAAGAGATGCCCCCCAAGGGTCGTCAGGGCGCTGCCAAGAAGGTGCGCCGCAAGGAAAAGAAGAACGTCGCTCACGGGCACGCCCACATCAAGAGCACGTTCAACAACACCATCGTTTCGATCACGGACCCGTCCGGCAACGTGATCTCCTGGGCCTCCGCCGGCCACGTCGGCTTCAAGGGCTCGCGCAAGTCCACCCCCTTCGCCGCGCAGATGGCCGCCGAGTCGGCCGCCCGCCGCGCGCAGGAGCACGGCATGCGCAAGGTCGACGTCTTCGTCAAGGGTCCCGGCTCCGGCCGTGAGACCGCGATCCGCTCCCTCCAGGCCACCGGCCTCGAGGTCGGCTCGATCCAGGACGTCACCCCCACCCCGCACAACGGCTGCCGCCCGCCGAAGCGCCGCCGCGTCTGACGACTGCCGGACTTCTCGCTTCGTCGAAGCGAGAGGCCGCGTCTGACGCAGCGGACGCACCTGTGCGTCTTTGAGTGTCCGGGCGGTACGAATCCCTTCGGGGGGACGTACCGCCCGTACCCTTGCTGTACCTGGCTTTACCCGTCGGGCGTCAAATAGTGGGCGTCCACGACTGAAGGAACACAGACATGCTTATCGCTCAGCGTCCTTCGCTGACCGAAGAGGTCGTCGACGAGTACCGCTCGCGGTTCGTGATCGAGCCGCTGGAGCCGGGCTTCGGCTACACCCTCGGCAACTCCCTGCGCCGTACCCTCCTGTCCTCCATCCCGGGTGCCGCTGTCACCAGCATCCGCGTGGACGGCGTCCTGCACGAGTTCACCACCGTGCCGGGCGTCAAGGAAGACGTCACGGACATCATCCTCAACATCAAGCAGCTGGTCGTCTCCTCGGAGCACGACGAGCCGGTCGTGATGTACCTGCGCAAGCAGGGTCCCGGCCTGGTCACCGCTGCCGACATCGCGCCCCCGGCCGGTGTCGAGGTGCACAACCCGGACCTGGTCCTCGCCACGCTCAACGGCAAGGGCAAGCTGGAGATGGAGCTGACCGTCGAGCGCGGTCGCGGCTACGTCTCCGCCGTCCAGAACAAGCAGCTGGGCCAGGAGATCGGCCGCATCCCGGTCGACTCCATCTACAGCCCGGTCCTCAAGGTCACCTACAAGGTCGAGGCGACCCGAGTCGAGCAGCGCACCGACTTCGACAAGCTGATCGTCGACGTCGAGACCAAGCAGGCCATGCGCCCGCGCGACGCCATGGCGTCCGCCGGCAAGACCCTGGTCGAGCTGTTCGGTCTGGCCCGCGAGCTCAACATCGACGCCGAGGGCATCGACATGGGCCCGTCCCCGACGGACGCCGCCCTGGCCGCCGACCTGGCGCTGCCGATCGAGGAGCTGGAGCTCACCGTTCGGTCGTACAACTGCCTCAAGCGCGAGGGCATCCACTCCGTGGGTGAGCTCGTCGCCCGCTCCGAGGCCGACCTGCTCGACATCCGCAACTTCGGTGCGAAGTCGATCGACGAGGTCAAGGCGAAGCTGGCCGGCATGGGCCTGGCCCTCAAGGACAGCCCGCCCGGATTCGACCCGACCGCCGCCGCCGACGCCTTCGGCGCCGACGACGACGCGGACGCCGGTTTCGTCGAGACCGAGCAGTACTGAGAAAGCTTGCGGGGAGCTCGCGCTCCCCGCACCCACCCCCTCGCGACCGCCTGGGGGAACTGACACCGGTACCTGACACGGCCGGTGCAGATTTGAAGGAGTAACAATGCCGCGTCCCGCAAAGGGTGCCCGCCTGGGCGGCTCCGCCGCGCACGAGAAGCACCTCCTCGCGAACCTCGCGAAGGCCCTCTTCGAGCACGGCCGCATCACCACCACCGAGGCCAAGGCCCGCCGCCTGCGTCCCTACGCCGAGCGTCTGGTCACCAAGGCCAAGAAGGGCGACATCCACAACCGTCGCCTGGTGCTGCAGACGATCACGGACAAGAGCATCGTGCACACGCTGTTCACCGAGATCGCCCCGCGCTACGAGAACCGCCCCGGTGGTTACACGCGCATCACCAAGATCGGCAACCGTCGTGGCGACAACGCCCCGATGGCCGTGATCGAGCTGGTCGAGGCCCTGACCGTGGCCCAGCAGGCCACCGGTGAGGCCGAGGCCGCCACCAAGCGCGCGGTCAAGGAGGCGGAGGCCAAGGCCGAGGCCACCGAGACCGAGGCTCCGGCCGAGGAGTCGAAGGACGCCTGACGTCCCTCCCCGCGTCAGCGGGGATGACCCCGAGGCTTGATCTCGTTCCGGGATCGAGTTCGCTCGGTCGGCTCTGAACGGGCCCGCCCCTTCCTGGGGGCGGGCCCGTTCTGCATTGCTGTGCTTCTGAGAGGATCTGTCACGTGAGTGACGAGGTGGAGCCCGGGCACGTCCGGGTACGGCTGGACCTGAGCTACGACGGCAAGGACTTCTCCGGCTGGGCGAAGCAGCGCACGCTGCGGACCGTCCAGGGCGAGCTGGAGAGCGCCCTGCAGACCGTGATGCGGCTCAAGGAGCCCGTCGAGCTGACCGTGGCCGGCCGGACCGACGCCGGGGTGCACGCCCGCGGGCAGGTCGCGCAGTTCGACCTGGCCGAGGAGGTGTGGGCCGAACACC
Source organism: Streptomyces sp. NPDC044002 (assembly GCF_056434525.1). NCBI lineage: Bacteria > Bacillati > Actinomycetota > Actinomycetes > Kitasatosporales > Streptomycetaceae > Streptomyces > Streptomyces sp. NPDC044002. The sequence continues at coordinate 43,365 of NZ_JBWKEZ010000017.1, read as the reverse complement.
ACGACAAGCTGCTGCGCCGCCTCGCGGGGCGCCTCCCGCACGACATCCGGGTGTGGAAGGCGGCCGAGGCCCCCGAGGGCTTCAACGCCCGCTTCTCCGCGATCTGGCGCCGCTACGCCTACCGCGTCGGCGACCACCAGGCGGGCGTGGACCCGCTGCGCCGCGGGCACGTGCTGTGGCACCAGTGGCCGCTGGACGTGGACGCCATGAACGAGGCCGCCGCCGCGCTCGTCGGCGAGCACGACTTCGCCGCGTACTGCAAGAAGCGCGAGGGCGCCACCACCATCCGCACGCTCCAGCAGCTCAGCTGGGAGCGCGGGGAGGACGGCGTCATCACGGCGACGGTCCGCGCGGACGCGTTCTGCCACAACATGGTCCGCTCGCTGGTCGGCGCCCTGCTCCACGTCGGCGACGGGCACCGGCCCGTCGAATGGCCCGGGCAGGTGCTGGCGGCCGCCGTACGGGACTCCTCGGTGCACGTGGTCAAGCCGCACGGGCTGACCCTGGAGGAGGTCGGCTACCCGGCCGACGAGCTGCTGGCCGCCCGCAGCAAGGAGGCCCGGAACATGCGGACGCTGCCGGGCGCGGGCGGCGGCTGCGGGGGCTGCTGACCCCTCCGCCCCGCCAGGGCGCCGCAAACCGGTTGGGCGGATCACCGCCCGACCGGGACAATGCCCCGCATGGGACATCTCGAAGCCAGCCACCTGGAGTACTACCTTCCCGACGGGCGGGTCCTGCTCCCCGACGTCTCCTTCCGCGTGGGGGAGGGGGCGGTGGTGGCCCTGGTGGGTGCGAACGGCGCCGGCAAGACCACCCTGCTGAAGCTGATCTCGGGCGAGCTCCAGCCGCACGGCGGCGGCGTCGCGATCAGCGGCGGCCTCGGGGTGATGTCGCAGTTCGTGGGCTCGGTCCGGGACGAGACGACCGTACGGGACCTGCTGGTCTCGGTGGCGCAGCCGCGGATCCGGGAAGCGGCCAAGGCCGTGGACCACGCCGAGCACCTGATCCTCACGGTCGACGACGAGGCCGCGCAGATGGCGTACGCGCAGGCGCTCAGCGACTGGGCCGACGTACAGGGCTACGAGGCGGAGACCCTGTGGGACGTGTGCACCACGGCCGCGCTGGACATCCCCTTCGACCGGGCCCAGTACCGCGAGGTGCGGACGCTCTCGGGCGGTGAGCAGAAGCGGCTGGTGCTGGAGGCGCTGCTGCGCGGGCCGGACGAGGTGCTGCTGCTCGACGAGCCGGACAACTACCTCGACGTCCCGGGCAAGCGGTGGCTGGAGGAGCAGCTGAAGGCCACCCGCAAGACGGTGCTCTTCGTGTCGCACGACCGGGAGCTGCTGTCCCGGGCCGCCGAGAAGATCATCAGCCTGGAGCCGAGCCCGACGGGTACGGACGTCTGGGTGCACGGCGCGGGCTTCGACACGTACCACCAGGCCCGCAAGGAGCGCTTCGCCCGCTTCGAGGAGCTCAAGCGCCGCTGGGACGAGGAGCACGCCCGCCTGAAGGCCCTGGTCCTGCGGCTGCGGAACCAGGCCGCGAGCAGCCCGGACATGGCCTCGCGGTACCGGGCGATGCAGACCCGCTTCCAGAAGTTCGAGGAGGCCGGCCCGCCGCCGGAGCCGCCGCGCGAGCAGGAGATCAAGATGCGGCTCAAGGGCGGCCGCACGGGCGTGCGCGCGCTGACCGTGGAGAACCTGGAGCTGACCGGCCTGATGAAGCCGTTCTCGCTGGAGGTCTTCTACGGCGAGCGGGTCGCGGTGCTCGGCTCGAACGGCTCCGGCAAGTCGCACTTCCTGCGGCTGCTGGCGGGCGAGGACGTCAAGCACACCGGTGACTGGAAGCTGGGCGCGCGGGTGCTGCCCGGCCATTTCGCGCAGACGCACGCGCACCCGGAGCTGTTCGGGCGCACGCTCGTCGACATCCTGTGGACGGAGGCGGCGAAGCCGCTCGGCCCCGCGATGGCGGTGCTGCGCCGGTACGAGCTGGAGCGCCAGGGCGAGCAGAAGTTCGAGAAGCTCTCGGGCGGCCAGCAGGCGCGTTTCCAGATCCTGCTGCTGGAGCTGGCCGGGACGACGGCGCTGCTGCTGGACGAGCCGACGGACAACCTCGACCTGGAGTCGGCGGAGGCCCTGCAGGACGGCCTGGAGTCGTACGAGGGAACCGTGCTGTGCGTCACGCACGACCGCTGGTTCGCCCGGACCTTCGACCGCTACCTGGTCTTCGGTTCGGACGGCGTCGTGAGGGAAACTCAGGAGCCCGTCTGGGACGAACGCAGGGTCGAGCGCAAGCGCTGAGGGGGACTGCCGTGGGGCTGCGGCCGGGCGTCTGGGTCATGCGGTGGCGGCAGCCGGCCACGGCGGTGCGGGTGACCGCGTGGCTGCTCGGGCCGGCGCCGCGGTCGTTGCGGGTGGTGTCGGCCGGGGTCCTGGTGTTCCTGGCCGTCTCCACGAGCCTGCGGGCGAACTGGGGCTCCGACAACGCCTTCGTGGTCAAGGCCGCGCGGACGCTGCTGGACGGCGGCTCCCCGTACGAGGACAAGCGGTTCCTGTACCTGCCCAGCGCGGTGCTGGTGGCGGTGCCCGAGGCGCTGCTGCCGCGGGAGGTGCTGCGCTGGCTGCTGCCGGTGGGGATGTCGGGGCTGCTGGGCGCGGGCTGGCTGGCGGCGCTGCGGCTGTTCTCGGTGCCGTTGCGCTCGCGGCTGGCGGTGGGCGGGTTCGCGGTGCTGGCCCTGGCCTACAAGCCGTACGCGAACCTGGTGCTGATCGGGAACTGGACGGCGGTCTCGGCGGCCGCGCTGCCCTGCGCGCTGCTGCTCGCGCACCGGGGGAGGTGGGGGGCGGCCGGGCTGGTGGTGGGGCTGGCGATCGCCTGCAAGCCGATGCTGGTGCCGGCCGGGCTGCTGTTCCTGCTGGCCCGGCGGTGGCGGGGGCTGGCGGTGGCGGTGCTGGTGCCGCTGGGGATGTCGCTGGCGGGGGCGCTGGTGATGCCGAGCCCGTCGCTGTTCTTCACCAAGACGCTGCCGTTCCTCTTCCAGGGGCAGGACGCCTACGCGCTGCCCTGGGACGCCTCGCCGATCGCGGTGCTGCCGCGGCTGGGGGTGCCGCAGCCGGTGGCGGTGGCGGTGGCCTTCGCGGGGGCCGGCGCCGGGCTGTGGGCGGCGTGGACCCGCTGGCGGCGGCCGGATCCCGAGGGTGACGGGGGCGAGCTGAGGCTCGTGGAGACGGCCTGCAGCGTGATGCTCGCCGCATTTCTGGTCTCGCGGCCCTCCTTCGACCACTACCTGCTGGTGGTGCTTCCGCTGCTGCTCGCGTCGGGGGTGCGGGCGGGCTCGATGCCCCGCTCGCCCTGGTTCTGGCTGGCCCTGACGCCGCAGGCGGCGCTGGTCCCGTGGCCGGACGAGCTGGCCGGAAAGCGGCGCGCCTTTAAGGACGCGGCGGCCCTCTGCGGGCTCGCGGGTCTGCTGGTGCGTCGTGCACTGCGCTCAGGTCGGGTTACTCTGGAACCCGTAACAACTGCGGGGTCCCCACCCAGGACCGAACCGGAGTGCGCCGCGACGCCAGCAGAATCGGCATCGCGGACCGCGTTTTGACCCGTATGGGTCCTCTTGGGTATCCTGCTGGTTTGTTATGCGTATTGGCTTTCTCATTCTCACGTGAAAGGGCCTTACGCCGGTCCACCGGACCGATGACCAGCAGTTTTGTTTTCACTCGGGTGCGTCCCCGATGTGAACGAGGGCTGTCGTGATCGTCCGTGGTGACCCTGTCAGGACCCTTCCCGCAGGGCTTGCGCCCTATGGGATGACCCACCACTGAAGAAGCGAAGGCATACGCGTGCGTACGTACAGCCCCAAGCCCGGCGACATCTCGCGCCAGTGGCTCGTCATTGACGCCCAGGACGTCGTCCTCGGCCGTCTGGCGACCCAGGCCGCTGCCCTCCTGAAGGGCAAGCACAAGCCGACCTACGCCCCCCACATGGACATGGGCGACTTCGTCATCATCATCAACGCCGACAAGGTTCACCTGTCCGGCAACAAGGCCTCCCAGAAGATGGCGTACCGCCACTCCGGTTTCCCGGGCGGTCTGCGCTCCGTGCGCTACGACGACCTCCTGGCGAACAACCCGGAGAAGGCCGTCGAGAAGGCCGTCAAGGGCATGCTCCCCAAGAACACCCTGGGCCGTCAGATGCTCTCGAAGCTGAAGGTCTACTCGGGCGACCAGCACCCCCACGCTGCCCAGCAGCCGGTGCCGTTCGAGATCACCCAGGTCGCGCAGTAGTTCCGGCCACCCCCTAAGACGTAGAGAATTCTGAGGAGCATCGTGGCCGAGACCACCGCCGAGACCCCCATCGACGAGTTCGAGGGCGTCGAGGAGTACACCACCGAGTCGGACGTCGTCGTCGAGGGCGACTACACCTCCGAGTCGCTTGCCGGTCGCTTCGGTGACCCCCAGCCGGCCGCCGGCCTGGGCCGTCGCAAGAACGCCATCGCCCGCGTCCGGATCGTTCCGGGCACCGGCAAGTGGAAGATCAACGGTCGCACCCTTGAGGACTACTTCCCCAACAAGGTGCACCAGCAGGAAGTCAACGAGCCCTTCAAGCTCCTGGAGCTTGACGGCCGCTACGACGTCATCGCCCGCATCTCGGGTGGCGGCGTCTCCGGTCAGGCCGGCGCCCTGCGCCTCGGCGTGGCCCGCGCGCTGAACGAGGCGGACGTGGACAACAACCGCCCGGCGCTGAAGAAGGCCGGCTTCCTCTCCCGCGACGACCGTGCGGTCGAGCGCAAGAAGGCCGGTCTCAAGAAGGCCCGTAAGGCTCCGCAGTACAGCAAGCGTTAATCTGCGCCTGCTGTTCAGCAACGAAACCGCCCCGGCAGCACTCTCCGTGCTGCCGGGGCGGTTCGTTTACCGCCAAAAGCGGCAAACAACTGTCACTAGCGGTCACCAAGCGAAGCTTGAACTCGGGAGGACAACAGTGGGACGACTCTTCGGGACGGACGGTGTACGAGGCGTCGCCAACGCGGATCTGACGGCTGAGCTCGCGCTCGGCCTCTCCGTGGCGGCCGCACATGTACTGGCCGAGGCGGGCACCTTCGAGGGCCACCGGCCGACGGCCGTGGTCGGCCGCGACCCGCGCGCGTCGGGCGAGTTCCTGGAGGCCGCGGTCGTCGCGGGCCTCGCCAGCGCCGGCGTGGACGTCCTGCGCGTCGGTGTGCTGCCCACCCCGGCGGTGGCGTATCTCACCGGTGCGCTGGGCGCCGACCTCGGTGTCATGCTCTCCGCGAGCCACAACGCCATGCCGGACAACGGCATCAAGTTCTTCGCGCGCGGCGGCCACAAGCTCGCCGACGAGCTGGAGGACCGCATCGAGTCCGTGTACGAGGAGCACCGCACGGGCGCGCCCTGGGAGCGTCCCACCGGCGCCGGCGTCGGCCGCGTCTCCGACTACGACGAGGGCTTCGACAAGTACGTCGCCCACCTCATCGGCGTCCTCCCCAACCGCCTCGACGGCCTGAAGGTCGTCCTGGACGAGGCCCACGGCGCGGCCGCGTACGTCTCGCCCGAGGCCTTCACCCGGGCCGGCGCGGAGGTCGTCACGATCGGCGCCGAGCCCGACGGCCTGAACATCAACGACGGCTGCGGCTCCACCCACCTGGACCTGCTCAAGCGGGCCGTGGTCGAGCACGGCGCCGACCTCGGCATCGCCCACGACGGCGACGCGGACCGCTGCCTCGCGGTGGACGGCAGCGGCGCCGAGGTCGACGGCGACCAGATCCTCGCCGTCCTGGCGCTGGCCATGCGCGAGGCCGGGCAGCTGCGCGGGAACACCGTGGTCGGCACCGTCATGTCCAACCTGGGCTTCAAGCTCGCCATGGAGGCCGAGGACATCCAGGTCGTGCAGACCGGTGTCGGCGACCGGTACGTCCTGGAGGCCATGAAGGAGCACGGCTACGCCCTGGGCGGTGAGCAGTCCGGTCACGTGATCATCCTCGACCACGCGACGACCGGTGACGGCACCCTGACCGGCCTGATGCTGGCGGCGCGCGTCGCGGCCACCGGGCGCACGCTGGCCGAGCTGGCCGGGGTCATGCAGCGGCTGCCGCAGATCCTGATCAACGTCCCGGACGTGGACAAGTCCCGCGTCGCCACCTCGGGCGAGCTGGCCGCGGCCGTCGCCGACGCCGAGCGCGAGCTGGGCTCCACCGGCCGGGTGCTGCTGCGCCCCTCCGGCACCGAGCCCCTCGTCCGGGTGATGGTGGAGGCCGCCGACATCGAGCAGGCCCGCACGATCGCCGGGCGGCTCGCGGACGCGGTGAAGTCGGCGCTCGGCTAAACGCCCCTGCTGCCCCGTGGCGCACCCGGCCGGCGGATCATCCGCGCCTGCTGGGTGCGCCACAGCAGTTTCCAGCCGACGAGGGTCAGCGAGCCGGAGACGATGATGCCGAGCAGGTTCAGCAGCAGCTGTTCCGCGGAGCCCCACATCTGGCCGAACTCGCCGTAGCTGAGCGCCACGGCCGCGTTCGCGGCGGCGGGGACCGTGGTCACCGAGATGGCCACCCCCACCAGCGCCCCCGACTTCGCCGACGTCAGCGACAGCATCCCGGCCACGCCGGCGAGGACCGCGACGACGAAGGAGAACGGGTCGGGCTGCCAGATGAAGCTGGTGTTGGGCCGGGGCCTGTCGAGCATCCCGGGGTGGAACAGGTCCAGGGCGTCCATGGCCAGGCTGAACACGGTCGTCGCCACGATCGCCGCGGCGAAGCCGACCAGCAGCGCGATGGTGGAGCGCCACACCGCCTTCGGGAGGCGCTGCACCAGGCCCGTGCAGATCCCGGCGAGCGGCCCGAACTCGGGTCCGACGGCCATCGCGCCGACGATCAGGATCGCGTTGTCGAGCACCACGCCGCAGGCCGCGATCATCGTGGCGATGATCAGGAACGCGCAGTAGGTGATCGTGAGGGTCGACTCCTCGTGGGTCGCCTCGGAGAGCTGCTCCCAGATCACCGCGTCCGCCGCCTCGCCGGGGGCCTCCTCCTCCGCCTCGTCGGCGCGGGTGGAGATGGACAGGTCGATGTTCTCGACGGCGATGGACCCGGTCCGGTCGATACCGAGGGCGCGCATCTCCTGGAGCAGCTCGTCGGCCGACTCGCGCGCCACGTCGCACAGCACCAGGTCGCCCCCGGGATCGCGGGCGGCGCCCTCCAGCACCACCAGGTGGGTGGTGCCGACGGTCTGCTCGATCTGGCCCACCACCTGCTCGGTGAGGGCGTGCGGGACGATCATCCTCAGATGCAGCATGGCCGCACCCTAGTGCTACAGCTTGCGCAGGCTCAGCTTCTGCACCTTGTGGTCCGGTCCCTTGCGCACGACGAGGGTGGCGCGGCCGCGGGTGGGGGCCACGTTCTCCAGCAGGTTGGGCTTGTTGATGGTCCGCCACATGGTCTGCGCGTACTCCATGGCCTCCTCCTCGGAGACCTGGGTGTACTTGCGGAAGTAGGAGAAAGGATTCTGGAACGCGGTCTCGCGCAGCTTCCGGAACCGGTTGAGGTACCAGCGCTCGATGTCCTCGGGGCGCGCGTCCACGTACACGCTGAAGTCGAAGTAGTCGGCGAGGCCGACGCGGGTACGGCCGTCCTTGCCCGGCAGTGCGGGCTGCAGGACGTTGAGGCCCTCGACGATGAGGATGTCGGGGCGGCGCACGACGAGCTGCTCGCCCGGCACGATGTCGTAGATCAGGTGGGAGTAGACGGGGGCCTTGACCTCGTCCTTGCCCGCCTTGATGTCGGCGACGAAGCGGGTCAGCGCCCGGCGGTCGTAGGACTCCGGGAAGCCCTTGCGGGAGGTCAGGCCGCGCCGCTGGAGCTCCTTCATCGGGTACAGGAAGCCGTCCGTGGTGACCAGCTCGACGCGCGGGTGCTCGGGCCAGCGGGCCAGGAGGGCCTGGAGCAGGCGGGCCACGGTGGACTTGCCGACGGCGACGGAGCCGGCGACGCCTATGACGAAGGGGGTGCCCTGCTGGGCGCCGTGGCCGTTGCCGGCGTCGCCGAGGAAGGTGTTCAGGGTGCCGCGGAGGTTGCTGGTGGCGCCGACGTACAGGTTCAGCAGGCGGGAGAGCGGCAGGTACACGTCCCGCACCTCGTCGAGGTCGATGACGTCGCCCAGGCCGCGCAGCCGCTCCACCTCTTCCGCGGTCAGGGGCAGCGGGGTCCGCTCGCGCAGGGCGCTCCACTCGGCCCGGGTGAGGTCGACGTACGGAGACGGGTCCTGGGCCCGGCGGGGACCCGGGCGCTCCGTTGCGCGGTCCGGTGTACAACGCGTCGGCGAGGTGATCACACCGCCATTGTCGGGGCTCCGGGGCCCTCGTGGGTGGTGGGGTCGGTCACGTGGCGGGTGGCTGCCGGGAAAACAGGGGGTGGCGGCGGTAGGTCGGGGGCGTGGTGGGGTTGTGCACGAGTGGGTATCGATCGGAAGCCCGGCCGGTCTCGTGCGCATCACGATTCGGCCGGATCACCCGAAAACCCGTTCGCGTGATCGATTGGACGCCGTACATTGTTCGTCGCCGTGGCGCCGACCTGCGCCCTGACGGCGTTCTTTTCCTGGGGGAGATTCTTCGTGCGTACCGCGTTCGTCCGCCGTGCCGTCCTGACCGCCTCGGCCGTGTCCCTGAGCCTGCTGGCCACCGCCTGCGGTTCCGACTCCGGCGACTCGGGCAAGAAGGACGACGCCAAGGCGGGCCCGCAGCAGTCCGCCCCCGCGGCCGCCGCGGCCAAGGGGAAGTCGGCCGCCGAGCTGGCGCCGCTGCTGGTCGCCCAGGCCGACCTGCCCGAGCACAAGGTCGAGGCGGACGCGGCGGCGAAGGCCGCGGCCGGGGCGAACGCCAACGCCGACAAGCCCGAGTGCAAGCCGCTGGTCCAGCTCCAGACCCTGGTCCCGGTCGGCCAGCCGGCCGGCACCGCGACGATCGCCGCGACGGAGAAGCCGAAGAAGCCGTCCGAGGGCGCGAGCCTGGACGACAAGCTCGACGCGCTCAAGGGCGGCCTGGCCGTCACCCGCACCTCGGTGGGCCTCGCCTCGTACGACGGCAAGGGCGCCGAGGAGGCCTTCGGCGCGCTGAAGACCGCGAGCACGGCCTGCGCGGCCGGCTACACGGTCACCCAGGACGCCGAGAAGACCAAGATCGAGAAGGTGGCCGCCTCCGCCGCGGTCACCGCCGGTGACGAGGCCCTGGCCTACAACACCGTGATGGACCTGAAGGACGGCGACAAGGCCACGATGCAGTTCGTGGTCGTGCGCAAGGGCAACACCCTGGCCACCTTCTACGCGATGAACCTGACGGGTGCGGCCGCCCAGCCGAAGGCGGTCGTGGAGGCGCAGGTCAAGAAGCTCGGATGAGAGGCGTCCGCGCGCGGCGCGCGGCCGCACTGGGAGCCTCGGCGGTCTCCGGTCTGACGCTGGCCCTGCTGGCCACCGGCTGCGGGACCGCCCGGCCCGGCATGGTGGTGGAGATCGTCCCGGCGGAGCTGCCCGCCGACGCGGCCGACCGCGTCTCGAAGGGGAAGGCGCCGGAGCCCCCGGCCCGGCTGATCGTGGCGCAGGGCGACCTGGTGGACCACAGGGTCAGCCCCGAGGGGGCGGACAGCCCGCTGGTGAGCGTGGACCGGCCGGAGTGCCGGGAGCTGGCCTTCGCGGCCACCGGGTTCCTGCCGACGGGCCGGACAGGCTGGGCCAAGGTGTCGGTGGTCGCCGTACCCGCGCCGCTGCCGCAGGACGCCACGGAACGGCAGAAGCGGGCGGCCGCCCAGGACGCGGCCAGCTCGACCGTGACGGTGGTGACCCTCGGCTCGTACGCGGGGGACACGGCCGGCCGGCACTTCGCCGAGGTGCGGGCCGCGGGCGAGGCCTGCACGGACGGCTACTCCGCGACGGCGAACGGGGAGACCGTCAAGGTGACGCGGGTCGTCCCGCACGCCGCACACGGCGGCGACGAGGCCGTCGGCTACACGGTGGAGGCCGAGCAGGACGGCGAGCGCCACGCCACCGAACTCGTGGTGGTGCGCAAGGGCGGCACGCTCGCGAACTTCGTGGCGGGCCGGACCTCCGGGGCGGCGGAGCTCGCGGCTCCGGTGGTCGAGGCGCAGCTGCTCAAGCTGGGCTGAGGATCCTCGAACGGGGGATTCGAAAACATCGTCAACCCTGCTCCGGCGCATTCGCCGGGGCGGGGTTTTCGTCTTGTTCGGGTACGGGGCAGACGGGCGGCCACGGCGTACGCTGCCGCCTATGTGCGGAATTGTGGGTTACGTAGGGGCGCAGTCTGCGCTCGATGTGGTCATCGCCGGACTGAAGCGGCTGGAGTACCGCGGCTACGACTCGGCCGGGGTCGCCGTGCTCGCCGACGGGGCGCTCGCCAACGTCAAGAAGGCCGGGAAACTCGTCAACCTGGAGAAGGAACTGGTCAGTCGGCCGCTGCCGGCCGGCTCCACGGGCCTCGGGCACACCCGGTGGGCGACCCACGGCGGGCCCACCGACGTCAACGCCCACCCCCACCTGGACAACTCCGGCCGGGTGGCGGTCGTGCACAACGGCATCATCGAGAACTTCGCCGCGCTGCGCGCCGAACTCGCCGAGCGCGGCCACCGGCTGGAGTCCGAGACGGACACCGAAGTGGTGGCGCACCTGCTGGCCGAGCGCTTCGAGGCCGCCGGGGGCGCCGGGGGAGGGGGCCTGGCGCAGGCGATGCGGCAGGTGTGCCGGCGGCTGGAGGGCGCGTTCACCCTGGTCGCGGTGCACGCCGACGAGCCGGACGTGGTGGTCGGCGCGCGCCGGAACTCCCCCCTGGTGGTGGGCGTTGGAGAGGGTGAGAACTTCCTCGCCTCGGACGTGGCCGCGTTCATCGCCCACACCCGGTCCGCGATCGAGCTGGGGCAGGACCAGGTCGTCGAACTCCGCCGCGACGGGGTCACGGTGACCGGCTTCGACGGTGCGCCCGCGACCGTGCGGGCGTACCACGTGGACTGGGACGCCTCGGCGGCCGAGAAGGGGGGCTACGACTACTTCATGCTCAAGGAGATCGCCGAGCAGCCGAAGGCCGTCGCCGACACGCTGCTGGGCAGGATCGACGCGAGCGGCCTGCTGACCCTGGACGAGGTGCGCATCCCCGCCTCGGTGCTCCGGGAGGTCGACAAGGTCGTGATCGTGGCCTGCGGTACCGCCTACCACGCGGGCATGATCGCGAAGCTGGCCATCGAGCACTGGACCCGCATCCCGTGCGAGACGGAGCTGGCCAGCGAGTTCCGCTACCGCGACCCGATCCTCGACCAGCGGACGCTGGTGATCGCGATCTCGCAGTCCGGCGAGACCATGGACACCCTGATGGCGCTGCGGCACGCGCGCGAGCAGGGCGCCAGGGTGCTGGCCGTCTGCAACACGAACGGCTCGACCATCCCCCGCGAATCGGACGCCGTGCTCTACACGCACGCCGGTCCGGAGGTGGCCGTCGCCTCCACGAAGGCGTTCCTGACCCAGCTGGTCGCCTGCTACCTCGTCGCGCTGTACCTCGGGCAGGTGCGGGGCACGAAGTGGGGCGACGAGATCCGGGCGGTGATCCGGGAGCTGTCGGACATCGCCGCGGCGGTGGACAGGGTGCTGGAGACGATGGAGCCGGTACGGGCCCTGGCGCGCTCCCTCGCCGACAAGGACACCGTGCTCTTCCTGGGCCGCCACGTCGGCTACCCGGTGGCGCTGGAGGGTGCGCTCAAGCTCAAGGAGCTGGCGTACATGCACGCCGAGGGCTTCGCGGCGGGCGAGCTCAAGCACGGGCCGATCGCGCTGATCGAGAAGGACCTGCCGGTGGTGGTCGTCGTACCGTCGCCGCGCGGGCGCTCGGTCCTGCACGACAAGATCGTCTCGAACATCCAGGAGATCCGGGCGCGCGGGGCGCGGACCATCGTGATCGCGGAGGAGGGCGACGAGGCCGTGGTCCCCTACGCCGACCACCTGATCCGGATCCCGGCCACCCCGACGCTGCTCCAGCCGCTGGTGGCGACGGTGCCGCTCCAGGTGTTCGCGTGCGAGCTGGCGACCGCGCGGGGGAACGAGGTGGACCAGCCGCGTAACCTCGCGAAGTCGGTGACCGTGGAGTAGTTGGGGTTGTTGTCGTGATCGTCGGAGTGGGGATTGACGTTGCCGAGATCGAGCGGTTCGGTGCGGCACTGGAACGGACGCCGCAGATGGCTCGGCGTCTCTTCCTCGAATCCGAGCTGACGCTGCCGAGCGGCGAGCGGCGCGGTACCGCCTCGCTCGCCGCCCGGTTCGCGGCCAAGGAAGCCCTGGCCAAGGCCCTGGGGGCGCCCGCCGGGCTGCTGTGGACCGACGCCGAGGTGTACGTCGAGGACACCGGGCAGCCCCGGCTGCGGGTGTCCGGCACGGTCGAGGCGCGGGCGCGGGCGCTCGGGGTGAAGTCCTGGCACATCTCCCTCAGCCACGATGCAGGCGTCGCGTCGGCGGTGGTGATCGCCGAAGGTTAGTCCATGCGTAATGCCTACAGCGTGGAGACCGTACGGGCCGCCGAGCGCGAGCTGATGGCACGGCTGCCGGAGGGCGCCCTGATGGCCCGGGCGGCGGCCGGACTGGCCGCCGTGTGCGCGGAGTTGCTGGCGCGGCGCCGGGGCCGGATCTACGGGTCCCGGGTCGTGCTGCTGGCCGGCCCCGGGGACAACGGCGGCGACGCGCTGTACGCGGGCGCCCGGCTGGCGCGGCGCGGGGCCGCGGTGACGGCGGTGCCGATGGACCCGGCGCGGATCCACCCCGGCGGGCTGGCCGCGCTGCGGGCCGCCGGGGGACGGGTCGCGGAGTCGGTGCCCGCGCGGGCCGACCTCGTACTGGACGGGCTCACCGGGATCGGCGGCCGGGGCGGGCTGCGGCCGGCGGCGGCCGCGCTGGTCGAGCGGATCCCGGCGGGGGCGCTCGTGGTCGCCGTGGACCTGCCGAGCGGCGTCGACGCGGACACCGGGGAGGTCGCCGGCCCGGCGGTGTCGGCCGACGTGACGGTCACCTTCGGCGCGTACAAGCCCGGGCTGCTGATCGACCCCGGGGCCTCGCGGGCGGGCGCGGTGCGGCTCGTCCCGATCGGGCTGGAACTGCCGGACCGGGCGGAACTGGAGGCGTTCCAGCACGCCGACGTGGCGCGGCTGCTCCCGCTGCCGGGGGCGTCGAGCGACAAGTACCGGCGGGGTGTCGTCGGGGTCGTCGCCGGGTCGGAGCAGTACCCGGGCGCGGCCGTGCTCGCCGTGGCGGGGGCGCTGCGGGGCGGCGCGGGCGCGGTGCGGTACGTGGGCCCGGCGGCGGAGGCCGTGCTGGCGCGGTACCCCGAGGTGCTGGTCGGGCGGGGGCGGGTGCAGGCCTGGGTGGTCGGCCCCGGTCTGGGGTCCGGGCGGGCCGCCGAGGTCGAGCGGGCCCTGGCGGACCGGGACGTGCCGGTGCTGGTCGACGCGGACGGGCTGCGCGGGCTGGACCCGGAGGTGGTGCGGGCACGCCGGGCGGCGACCCTGCTGACCCCGCACGCGGGGGAGGCGGCGGCGCTGCTGGGGGTCGCGCGGGAGGAGGTCGAGGCCGGGCGGCTGGCCGCCGTGCGGGAGCTCGCGGGGCGGTACGGGGCGGCGGTGCTGCTGAAGGGGTCGACGACGCTGGTCGCCTCCGGCGGGGGTGGGGGCGGGGGTGCCGGGGTCGTCCGGGTCAACCCGACGGGTACGCCCTGGCTGGCGACCGCCGGGAGCGGGGACGTGCTGTCCGGGCTGGCGGGGGCGCTGCTCGCCGGTGGGTTGTCGGGGGCCGACGCGGGGGCGGTGGCCGCCTATCTGCACGGGCTGGCGGGGCGGTTCGCCGCCGGGGGTGCGCCGGTGGTGGCGCAGGAGGTCGCCGCCGCGCTGCCGGAGGCGTGGCGCTCGGTGCGGGCCTGACCCGGCCGGGGGTCGGCCCTGCGGGGCTGTCCCCTACCCGCCCTTCGCCCGTTCCCCGGGGCTGCGCCCCGGACCCCGCTTCCCGGGGGCTCCGCCCCCGGACCCCCGCGCCTCAAACGCCGGCGGGGCTGGGTGGGGCAAGCGCCGGCGGGGCTGGGGTGGGGCAGACGCCGGCCGGGCTGGGGTGGGGCAAGCGTCGGCCGGGCTGGGGTGGGGCAGACGTCGGCAGAGCTGGGGTGGGGCAAGCGCCCGCAGAGCTGGGGTGGGGGAAACGCCGGCCGGGCTGGGGTGGGGCAAACGTCGGCGGGAGCGCGTAAAGGGGGCAAGGCGGGCGAAGCATGCCCGATCACCGGGCCGTACTGGTTCTGAGAGACTGTGGGCGATGAACGAGACACCGATGCGCGTGTGCGCCGAGATCGATCTTGACGCGGTACGGGAGAACGTGCGCGCCCTGCGGGCGCGGGCGCCCCGGGCCGAGCTGATGGCCGTCGTCAAGTCGAATGCCTACGGGCACGGTGCCGTCCAGTGCGCCCGCGCGGCCCAGGAGGCCGGTGCCACCTGGCTCGGCACCGCCACCCCCGAGGAGGCGCTCGCCCTGCGCGACGCCGGGATCCGGGGGCGGATCATGTGCTGGCTCTGGACCCCCGGCGGGCCCTGGCGGGAGGCCATCGAGGCCGACCTCGACGTGTCCGTCAGCGGGATGTGGGCCCTGGACGAGGTCCGGGCCGCCGCCCGCGCGGCCGGCCGTCCCGCCCGCATCCAGCTCAAGGCCGACACCGGCCTCGGCCGCAACGGCTGCCAGCCCGCCGACTGGGCCGAGCTGGTCGGCGCGGCCGTCGCCGCGCAGGCCGAGGGCACCGTCCAGGTCACCGGCGTCTGGTCCCACTTCGCCTGCGCCGACGAGCCCGGCCACCCCTCCATCCGGCTCCAGCTCGACGCCTTCCGCGACATGCTGGCCTACGCGGAGAAGGAGGGCGTCGAGCCCGAGGTCCGGCACATCGCCAACTCGCCCGCGACGCTGACCCTCCCCGAGACCCACTTCGACCTCGTGCGCACCGGGATCGCCGTCTACGGCGTCTCCCCCTCGCCCGAACTCGGCACCCCCGCCCAGCTCGGGCTGCGCCCCGCCATGACCCTCAAGGCCTCCCTCGCGCTGGTCAAGACGGTCCCCGCCGGGCACGGCGTCAGCTACGGCCACCACTACGTCACCGAGTCCGAGACGCACCTCGCCCTGGTCCCCGCCGGCTACGCCGACGGCGTCCCGCGCAACGCCTCCGGCCGCGGCCCGGTGCTCGTGGCCGGCAAGGTCCGCCGCGCCGCCGGGCGGATCGCCATGGACCAGTTCGTCGTCGACCTCGGCGAGGACCTCGCCGAAGCCGGCGACGAGGCCGTCATCTTCGGCGACGCCGAGCGCGGCGAACCGACCGCCGAGGACTGGGCCCAGGCCGCAGGCACCATCGCGTATGAGATCGTCACCCGTATCGGAGGCAGGGTGCCCCGGGTCTACCTCGGCGGCTGAGCGGGCCGAGCGGGCCTGGTGGGGAGGACGGCGACGCCGTGAGCGAGAACTGGCGCAAGGCCGGCTGGGCCGGCGCCGCCATCGGCGTGCTGGCGGCGGGCGCCGCGGCCGGTGTCGCGGTCGAACGGATCACCGTGGGGCGCGGCATCCGGATGAAGGCGCGCCTCGCCCTCGACGCCGCCGGGGACTTCGGTTCGCTGCGCGGGACCGAGGGCGGCTGCCGCGCCGAGGACGGCACCGAGCTCTACTACGAGGTCGACGAACCGCCCGCGGACGGCAAGAAGCGCCGCCTGCGGCGCAAGAACCCGGCGGAGGGCGCCACCGTCGTCTTCTGCCACGGCTACTGCCTCTCCCAGGACTCCTGGCACTTCCAGCGCGCGGCCCTGCGCGGAGTCGTCCGCTCCGTGTACTGGGACCAGCGCAGCCACGGCCGCAGCGCCCGGGGCCTGGCCCAGGCCGACGGCGTGCCGGTGACCATCGACCAGCTCGGCCGCGACCTGAAGGCCGTCATCGACGCGGCCGCGCCCGAGGGCCCGCTCGTCCTCGTCGGCCACTCCATGGGCGGCATGACCGTCATGGCCCTCGCCGAGCAGTTCCCGGAGCTGGTCCGCGACCGGGTGCTCGGCGTGGCCCTCGTCGGCACCTCCAGCGGCCGGCTCGACGAGGTGACGTACGGGCTGCCGTCCGTCGGGCTGGGCGCGGTGCGCCGCATCCTGCCCGGGGTGCTCAAGGCGCTCGGCTCCCAGGTCGAGCTGGTGGAGAAGGGCCGCCGGGCCACCGCCGACCTCTTCGCCGGGATGATCAAGATGTACTCGTTCGGCTCCCGCGACGTCGATCCCGGCGTCGCGCGCTTCGCCGAGCGGCTGATCGAGGCGACCCCGATCGACGTGGTCGCGGAGTTCTACCCGGCCTTCCAGACCCACGACAAGAGCGCCGCCCTCCAGCGGTTCGCGGACATCCCGGTCACCGTAGTCGCCGCGGACCGGGACATGATCACCCCGGCCGAGCACAGCGTGACCATCAAGGAGCAGCTCCCGGCCGCCGAGCTGGTGGTGCTGGAGGACACCGGGCACCTGATGATGCTGGAGCGCCCGGACATCGTGACCGGGCTGCTGACCGGCCTGCTGGCGCGCACCGGAGCCGTCCCCGCAGCGGCTAACGTTGGGGGACATGGAAGAAGTACCGCGGGAAGCGCCGCGCAGCCCGGCCGCTGAGGCCCTGGCCGAGGCCGCCGCAGAAACCCTGATCACCGTCGACTCGCCCGCCTCCATGCAGGAGCTGGGCCGCAGGATCGCCGGCCTGCTGCGCCCCGGCGACCTGGTCCTGCTGACCGGCGAACTCGGCGCGGGCAAGACCACGCTGACCCGCGGGCTGGGTGAGGGCCTGGGCGTGCGCGGGGCCGTGACCTCGCCGACCTTCGTGATCGCCCGGGTGCACCCGTCGCTGGGCGACGGTCCGCCGCTGGTGCACGTGGACGCGTACCGCCTCGGCGGCGGGCTCGACGAGATGGAGGACCTGGACCTCGACGTCTCGCTGCCCGAGTCCGTGGTCGTCGTCGAGTGGGGCGACGGCAAGGTCGAAGAGCTCTCCGACGACCGGCTGCACGTGGTGATCGGCCGTGCCGTCGGGCACGAGGAGGTCCTGGACGACGTGCGCGAGGTCGCGCTGCGCGGCGTCGGCGAGCGCTGGGCCGGCGCGGAGCTGGCGGGACTGGCGGGGCTGACGGCGCGGTAGCCGCCGGGGCGCCGTGGTTCAGGCCACTGCTGCGACAACGTACCGACAACTCGTCGGGAAAATATTGCGTTGGCGCAGGCTCGCGTGATGACATGGTACCGAGCGCTGGTTAGGTGTACCTAAGTACGGCGTCCCGGGGTCTCAGGAGGCAGCCATGTCGGCAGCAGGAGCAGAGCGAGCGCCCGTCGTGTCCATGCGGGCCCTGCTCGCGGCGGGCGTGGCCGCCACGGCGGTGTCCACGCCGCCCGCGCGCGCCGCGGCCGGACCGGGACCGGGGGCCGGGCCCGGGACCAGCGCCGACACCGGCATCGACTCCGAAATCGACGCCGACGCCGAACGGGCCGCCCCGGAGCCCGAGGCGGCCTGATACCCACGTTCGAGTGAACCGCGCCGCACGTCGCCGCGCGGGCGACCCCGTGGAGGAGCGCCGTCAGGCGACGACGACGACCTTCGTGTCGCGCGTCGCGAACGCCCACATCGCGTCGCCGTCGGCACGCGCCATGCGGATCCCGCCGGTCTTCTTCGCCGCGTCCGGCTCCGGCATCGTGCCGTCCACGCGGGCGCTGAAGCCGATCGCGATCCCGTCGGTGGTGGTGAACCGTACGACGTGCTCGATCGGCACCCCGTCCGTGCCGGTGACCGTCGCCGAACGCGAGACGACCATGTAGCTGCCGGGCACCGGGTGCACCGTGCTCGGCATCACCGCGAACGTCTTCGGCTCCTTGCCGTCCTCCGCGACCAGCCACACCCGCTTCTGCGACACCGAGTACACGACCCGCGTGCCGGTCCCCGACTCCGCCGGCAGCACCGTCGGCTTCGCCGGCTCCTGCTTGGCCGGGGGCTGGTTCTGGGCCGCGGCCGGGGCCTGCCCGGCGGGCTTCGCGGGGTGCGCCGGCGCGGTCGCGGAAGCCTGGTAGCCCAGGAAGCCGATCGCGGCGAGTGCCGCCGCGGTGAGCCCGGCCACGATTCCCGAGCTGCTGCGTGCCACCTTGCTCCACCTCTCCGCGCCTCGGGCCGTCGAACTCTCGGGCGACCCGCGTGTGTACCCGGTCGAAAGGTAGCAGCCGGGCCCCGCACCGACCGGCCGCAAGGCCCTGGGGCCGGGGAGTCGTAGGCTGTTCGCGTGCTCTTGCTCGCCGTAGATACCGCCACGCCCGCCGTCACCGTCGCCCTGCACGACGGGGAATCCGTCCTCGCCGAGTCGAACCAGGTCGACGCCCGCCGTCACGGGGAGCTCCTGCTGCCCTCCGTCGACCAGGTCCTCGCCGAGGCCGGGGTCAAGCTCGAAGCCGTCACCGGCATCGTCGTCGGCGTCGGCCCCGGCCCCTACACCGGGCTCCGCGTCGGCCTCGTCACCGCCTCCACCTTCGCCGCCGTCCTCGGCGTCCCCGTGCACGGCCTGTGCACCCTCGACGGCCTCGCGTACGCGGCCGGCGCCGCCGGGATCGAGGGCCCCTTCACCGTCGCCACCGACGCGCGGCGCAAGGAGGTCTACTGGGCGCGCTACGAGGACCCGCGCACCCGCGTGGGCGAGCCCGCCGTCGACCGCCCGGCCGACATCGCCGAGCAGGTCGCCGGCCTCCCCGCCGTCGGGCAGGGCGCCGTCCTCTACCCGGACGTCTTCCCGGACGCCCGCGGCCCCGTGCACCAGTCGGCCGCCTCCCTGGCCGCCCTGGCCGCCGAACGCCTCGCGGCGGGGGAGGCCTTCCTGCCCCCGACGCCGCTCTACCTGCGCCGCCCCGACGCGCAGGTGCCCAAGAACTACAAGGTGGTCACCCCGCAGTGACGGCCCCGACCGCAGTGCTCCGCGAGATGCGCTGGTGGGACATCGAGCCGGTGCTGGAGCTGGAACACGAGCTGTTCCCCGACGACGCCTGGTCGGCCGGGATGTTCTGGTCCGAACTCGCCCACGCGCGCGGCCCGCAGGCCACCCGCCACTACGTCGTCGCCGAAGAGCCCGGCACCGGCCGCATCGTCGGCTACGCCGGACTGGCCGCCGCCGGCGACCTGGGCGACGTACAGACCATCGCGGCCGCCAAGGACCAGTGGGGCACGGGCCTCGGCGCCCGGCTCCTCACCGACCTGCTGGGCGCCGCCACCGCGTTCGAGTGCGCCGAGGTGCTGCTGGAGGTACGGGTGGACAACACCCGCGCCCAGCGGCTCTACGAACGGTTCGGCTTCGAGCCGATCGGCTTCCGGCGCGGCTACTACCAGCCCGGGAACGTCGACGCGCTCGTGATGCGCCTGACCGACCCGGCACAGACCCGAAACGAAAACCCTGAGAGCAGTGAGAGCAATGGCTGACGAACCGCTCGTCCTCGGCATCGAGACCTCCTGCGACGAGACCGGCGTCGGCGTCGTCCGCGGCACCACCCTGCTGGCCGACGCGGTCGCGTCGAGCGTCGACGAGCACGCCCGCTTCGGCGGGGTCGTGCCCGAAGTGGCCTCCCGCGCCCACCTGGAGGCGATGGTCCCCACCATCGAGCGCGCCCTGAAGGAAGCCGGGGTCAGCGCCCGGGACCTCGACGGCATCGCAGTCACGGCCGGCCCCGGGCTCGCGGGGGCGCTGCTGGTGGGCGTCTCGGCGGCCAAGGCGTACGCGTACGCGCTCGGCAAGCCGCTGTACGGGGTGAACCACCTCGCCTCCCACATCTGCGTCGACCAGCTGGAGCACGGGCCGCTGCCCGAGCCCACCATGGCGCTGCTCGTCTCCGGTGGACACTCCTCGCTGCTCCTCGCCCCGGACATCACCAGCGACGTACGGCCGCTGGGCGCGACCATCGACGACGCGGCGGGCGAGGCCTTCGACAAGATCGCGCGCGTGCTGCAGCTCGGCTTCCCCGGCGGTCCCGTCATCGACCGGCTGGCGAAGGAGGGCGACCCGAAGGCGATCAGCTTCCCGCGCGGCCTGACGGGCCCGCGCGACCCGGCGTACGACTTCTCCTTCTCCGGCCTGAAGACGGCGGTCGCCCGCTGGATCGAGGCCAAGCGCAACGCGGGCGAGGAGGTGCCGGTGCGCGACGTGGCCGCGTCCTTCCAGGAGGCCGTGGTGGACGTGCTGACGCGCAAGGCGATCCGCGCCTGCAAGGACGAGGGCGTCGACCACCTGATGATCGGCGGCGGCGTGGCGGCCAACTCCCGGCTGCGCTCGCTCGCGCAGGAGCGCTGCGACGACGCGGGGATCATCCTGCGGGTGCCGCGGCCGAAGCTGTGCACCGACAACGGCGCGATGGTGGCGGCGCTGGGCGCGGAGATGGTCAAGCGCAACCGGCCGGCCTCGGACTGGGACCTGTCGGCGGACTCCTCGCTGCCGGTGACGGACCCGCACGTCCCGGGCACGTCGCACGACGGCGACCACGGGCACGGGCATGACCACGGCGCCGGGCACTCCCATTCCCACTCCCACTCCCACGACCACGTGCACGAACTCAGCAAGGACAACCTCTACTCGTGAGCACCGTCGCGCTGATGTGGGAGGCCCGGGCCGTCGACGGTCGGGGCAACGAACTCATGGAGTGGGCCCGGGCGCAGGTACTGGCCCGGGAGCCGGTGCGCCGCGAGGTGCTGCGCGCCCCGCAGGACCGGGTGCTCGTGATCACCTGGTGGGAGGCCCCCGAGGGCCTGGCGGCGGACCTGCCCGAGCTGCCCGAGCCGGCCGCGGACCTGATCACCCGGGCGGTGCACCGCTGGCGGTTCGAGTCGGTGGAGGCCACGGGCGCCGGCTGAGGCCCTGCTCGGGGCGGTGGTCGGGGCGGTGTCGAGGAGTGCTGCGGCGAAGCTCGAACGGCCGCGGTTAGGGTCATGCCCATGCCGAGACTGCCCGCCCGTGAGCTACCGCCCCCGCCGCCGCCCGCGCACCTGCGCGAATGGCTGGACGAGGGCGTCGTACGGGCCGACCGCGCGCGTTTCCTCGCGGACCTGAGCCGGCGCAGCCTGGGCCTGGGGCGGCTGCTGTCGCTCTGGTGCGTCGCGGCGGCCTTCGCGCTGGGCTGGACCCTGGCCGGCCTGGCCGTGACGGCCTTCGCCGCTGGCGGCGGGCTCGGCGGCGTTGCGTGCTCCGCGGCCGGGGCGGCGGTCCTGCTGTACGCCGGGCTCTGCCTCGCGCGGGGCGCCCGGCAGGAGCGGCGGGTACGCCGGCTGCTGTGCGCCTGGGTCCTGGCGGGCCACGACCCCGAGGCGGACGCCCGCCTGCGCGCCCCGGCCCGCAGCGCGGTGTGGCTGACGGCCTCCCTGGCCCTGGGCGGCTTCGGCCTCTGGCTGGCGTTCGCGTCGGCGTCCGGAGCCAGGCCGGGCACGGACACGTACGGGGAGGTCGCCTACTTCACCGGATTCGGCATGATCCTGTGGATCACCGCCCTCCTGGGCCTGGCCAAAGCCGCGGCCTACCACCGCTGGACCCACACCCCGACCCCGGCAAGCCCGCCCCTCCCGGCACCCTCCACCCTCGCCGGGGTCTGAGCAGCGGGCCGGCCAATCCAGCCTCGCCGGCGTTTGAGGCGCGGGGTCCGGGGCAGAGCCCCGAAGCCCGGGGCCGCTCGCGCGGCGGCGCGGCACGGAACCCCGCTACCCCCGACCGCCGGCCGGACGGCCGATCAGCATCGCCGGCGCCCCCGCCACCCGCGTCAGGAACACCGTCGCCGAGTTAGGACCCTGCGGCTTCACCTTCTTGCGGAGCTCCTCCGGCTCGATCGCGGACCCCCGCTTCTTCACCGTCAGGATCCCGACCTCCCGCTCCCGCAGCAGCGCCTTCAGCTTCTTCAGCCCGAACGGCAGCACGTCCGTGATCTCGTACGCCGTCGCGTACGGCGTCTCCCGCAGCTCGTCGGCCGTGATGTACGCGATGGTCGGGTCGATGAGCCGCCCGTCCAGCCGCGCGGCCACCTCCGCGACGAGGTGCGCCCGGATCACCGCCCCGTCGGGCTCGTACAGCCAGCGCCCGACCGGCCCCGCCTCCGGGTCCGGCAGCGGCTCGGCGGTCTCCAGCCCCACCGGCCCCGGCAGCAGGGTGGCCCGTACCGTGCCGGGGGCGGTGCCGAACCACAACACGGCCTCCTTCACGTCCCCGTGGTCGGAGATCCACTCGGCCTCGGCCTCCGCCGGCACCGCCTCGTGCGGGATCCCGGGCGCGATCTTGATGGCGGCGAACTTCGCCGCCCGCGCCGTCTCCACCGCCCACGACAGCGGCGGCGAGTACGACTCGGGGTCGAAGATCCGCCCGCGCCCGCCGCGCCGCGCGGGGTCGAGGAAGACGGCGTCGTACGCGGACACGTCGACCGCCGTCACGTCCGCCTCCCGGACCTCGATCAGGTCCGCCAGCCCCAGCGCCTCGGCGTTGGCCCGCGCGACGGCCACCGTCAGCGGGTCGAGGTCCACCGCCAGCACCCGGATCCCGCGCCGCGCGAGCGCCAGCGCGTCCCCGCCGATCCCGCAGCACAGGTCCGCGACGCTCCGTACGCCGAGCCCGTGGAGCCGTTCCGCCCGGTACGCGGCCACCGGCGCGCGGGTGGCCATCTCCCCGCCGCCGGGCGTGAAGTACATCCGGAAGGCGTCCTCGGCCCCGAACTTCGCCACCGCCCGCTGCCTCAGCCGGGCCTGCCCCAGCGCGGCCGACACCAGCCCGGCGGGGTGCTCGCGGCGCAGCCGGGTGGCCACGGCCAGCTCCTGTGCGGGGTCGTAGTCGCGGAGGGAGTCGAGGAGGGCGCGGCCCTCGGGGGTGAGGAGCGCGGCGAAGTCTTCGGGGGTCACCGGTTCATTGTGGGCCAGCCGGTGGAAGGCGGGCGTCCGGCCGTGGTGTCGCCCGGGACGTGGAGTCGGATGGTGAAAACATCCGCTGCTATGCAGCTTGTACGACAAAAGGGAAATAGTTCGCAGTTTGGTCACCGGTCCGCGCGGCCCCCGCGCGGCCGGTACGGGGTGGCCCTGGCCGCACTGCTGGTCGCCGCCCTGGGTACGGGGTGCGGGGCCACGGAGCCCGAGAAGCCGGCCAAGGGCAAGCCCGGCCAGGGGGCGGAGGCGGGCGGCGCGGCCGGTGCGCTCGCCAACTCCGCCGAGAAGCTCAAGGCCGCCCAGCAGGCCCGGATCGCCGCCGCGAAGAAGTGGCGACTGGCCAAGACACCGCTCCTGGCCCCGGCCGCACCGAAGACGAAGCCCGAGATCACCACGCGCGAGGGCTTCGAGGTCGAGGACCAGGACGAACTGCCCCCGGTCTTCACCACCGTCCCGACCGAGGACAAGGTCGTCTTCCTGACCGTGGACGACGGGGCCGAGAAGGACCCCGAGTTCATCAGGATGATGAGCGAGCTGAAGATCCCCTACACGGCGTTCCTCAGCGACTACCTCGTGCGCGACAACTACCCCTACTTCAAGGAGATGCAGGCCGCGGGCGTCACCCTGAACAACCACACCCTCAACCACCGCTACATGCCCGGCCTCTCGTACGAGCAGCAGCGTGAGGAGATCTGCGGCCAGCAGGACACCATCCAGAAGCAGTTCGGCAAGCGGCCCTCGCTCTTCCGCCCGCCGTACGGCAACTACAACCAGGACACCCTGAAGGCCGCCAAGTCCTGCGGCATCAAGGCGGTTCCGCTGTGGAACGCCGAGGCGTTCGTGAACCGGATGGACTACCGCGAATGGGACCGCGACCTCCATCCCGGCGACATCATCCTCACGCACTTCCGGGGCCGGGAGGACTGGAAGGGCACGATGCCTGACATGATCCGTCATGTCATGAAGACCGTCACGGACAAGGGATATGCCGTGGCCCGCCTGGAGGACTACTTGTGAGGTACGCGCGCCGGCTGGTAGCCGGGACGCTGACGGCCGGCGCGCTCGCGCTGTCCCTGACGGGGTGCGGGAACAGCGTGGACCCCATCGAACGGCTGGGCCGCAAGACCGCGCCGGACAGCGCGTCCCCGTCCACCTCCCCGTCCGCGCCGGCCCCCGCGGCGAGCTCCGCGCAGGCCGGTGCGGCGGGGGACGAGGCGTACCGGAAGTGGGGCCTGAAGGCCCCCCTCCAGTACGCCCCCAAGCCGGCGCAGAAGCCCCAACTCCCCAAGGCCACCCCGGGCAAGGCCGCCGTGCTGGACCGAATACCCGTCGCGCCGACGGAAAAGGTCGTCTTCCTGACCTTCGACGACGGTGCGGAGAAGGACCCCGAGTTCCTGAAGATGGCGGCCGACCTGAAGCTGCCGATCAGCATGTTCCTGACGGACAACGTGGCCTCCTCGGACTACGGCCACTTCGAGAAGCTCCGCGACAACGGCTCCGGCAGCACGGTCAACAACCACACCCTGACCCACCCGAACCTCCGCACCCTGCCCTTCGCGGCGCAGAAGAAGGAGATATGCGGGCAGCAGGACCACCTGGAGAAGCGCTTCGGCAAGCGGCCCCCGCTCTTCCGCCCGCCGTTCGGGAACTACAACGACGACACCCTCAAGGCCGCCGCCGAATGCGGTGCCCCGACGGTGGTCCTGTGGCGGGCGTCGATGCAGATAAACGACTTCCAGTACGCGGAGGGCTCCGCCCTCAAGCCGGGCGACATCATCCTGGCCCACTTCCGCGGCCCGTCGGAGCTCAAGGGCGCGACGGAAACCCAGATGACGACCAAGATGCTCCAGCGCATACAGGACCAGGGGTACAAGATCGGCCGCCTGGAGGACTACCTGTAGGGGGCTCGCGGTGGGTTCTCGCGGTGCGGGCCCGCTATCTCCCCCTCGACCCCGTGGGGTGGGGCGGTGGTTGCCCACCCGCCCCCTTGTCTGCGGGCCGGGGGCCGGGGAAGCGGTATCCCCCTGGGCGGCCTCAGAGCGGGTTGGGGGTTTCCCGTCAGTCCCATCGTCCTTCCGTGTCGTGCCGGCCTGTCAAGGGCGCTCCTTCGTCGCGTCACTTCGTGATCGCCTTCGGCGACCCTTGACAGGCCGACCCGCCCCGGAAAGCCGAAAGACTGCCGGGAAACCCCCAAAGAAACGGCACGGTCGATAGTCGGAGGGACGGGTCCCTCAGCGATGGGCGAGGGGCCGGGCGTCGGCCGGCCGGGCATCCGGGCCCGTCCAGTCCCGATTCCGGGCCAGGGGAGCGGCTACCCGCACGAGAGGCCGATCAGGGCCCCCTGGGAAGCCCCCAGGCGCGACAGATCGCTACGCGCTTCTCTTTTCTCAGCGTCCGGCGACCGTCTGGGGCCGATACCCGTGCCAAATGTTGATCAGAGGCCCATTCGGCAGCGGTAGGCGCATCGGATCGCTACGCGCTCCTCATTTCTCGGCGTCCGCCGCTGCTCTTGGGCTGTTGTTCGCAAGGCGCGTCCTGCCCCTCACGGACGAAGGGCGCGGACCATGACGGCGAAGAGGGGACTGTCAGGGAAGGGCTGTTGGGTGCCGACCTGGGTGTAGGACCAGGATTCGTAGAGGCTCCGGACCTTGGGGTGGGCGGTGTCGACCAGGAGGACCGAGAGGGCTTCGGGCCGTTCGGCCAGGAGGGCTTCGTGGATGCGGTGGGCCGTGCCGGTCTTGCGCCACTGGCGACGAACCATGATCTCGGACACCGCGTACGTGCGGGTTCCGGAAGCCGGCCGGGGAGCGGTGTGGTGGCCCTGCCACCATTCGGCGCCCTCGCGCTGGGCGGCGCCGTAGGCGTAGCCGACCGGTTCGCCCTCGTCATAGCCGATGACGCAGGTGAAGCCGGGGTTCTCGCTCCAGTGGTCGACGAACCAAGGGAACCGCTGCACGAACGGGTCGTCCATCTGCGCTGCGTAGACCTCGGCGTGTACATCGATGAGGGTTTGGCGTATGGCCTTCGCAGTGGTGTGGTCGTGGTGGACGAGTTCGAGCGTCACGCGGGACTCCTCTGCTGGTTCCAGGTGCGGGTGATTTCGGCGCCGGGCGCGAGGCCGTTGAGGGCGGTGGTAAAAGTGCGGATCAGATGGTGGATGCGGCCGGTGTCCGCTGAGCCGGGAGGCGGGATCGCCGCCTGTGCGGTCGCGCAGGCCTGCTCCGCGTCCCCTTGGGCCAGCTGGGCCAGGGCGGCGTGCGCCGTGTAGTAGGCACGATTGCGGTGCTGGTCGGCGCGGAGGGCACCGAGACAGCGGTAGGCGTGGTACTCCGCCTCCTCGGCACGGCCCAGGCGCAGGTGCGCGATGCTTGTCAGGCCGTCGAGCTCCCCGTGGGTGAAGAAATCCATGGAGGCCGGCCGGCGGCGCGTGAGGTCTGCCCGGGCGAAGGAGTCTGCGGCTCGGTCGAGGGAGCGCAGGGCTCGGTCTTGGTCGCCCGTTCCGGGCAGGGCCAGAGCGAGGCGGGCGTGACTGAGAGATGCGTACAACGGATCGTTGCGGTGCACGCTGGTGGTCATGGCCGCTTCGGCGGCGGCAACGGCGTCGGCATGGCGTCCGCGCTGGTCGGCGAGCATGGCGGCGTAGCGCCACACCTGGTGCTGGACTTGGCCGTCGCCTGAGAGCCCGGCGAGGGTGACGGCACTCTCCAGATGGCGTTGCGCGCGGTCGAGCTGGCGGGAGTCGACTGCGGCCCAGAGGGCCGCAGCCGTGAAGGCCGCGGCCAGTGCGTAAAGGTGCCCGCGGACACGCTGAGTGGCACTGCCGTTCTGCTGGAGGTCCATGGTGTGGCGTGCCAAGCCGAGGGCGCGAGCCTCTGCCGGGGTGCCGCCGCCCTTCACGTCGTCCATGGCGATCAGACGGACGAGCTCCGTGCCGAGCCTGTTGATGTCCGTGCTGCCGATGGTGGGGCGGGACGCCACGGCGGCGGTCACGGCTGATCCGGCAGCGACCGCTATGAAGGTACGGCGGTGCAAGGGCTCCTCCAGGTCGCCCGAGGGCGCATCGAAGCCGAGGGCTTCGGCGGTACAACCGAACACCGCTTCCAGAGCGATGCGCTGGCGCCCCTGTGGCCGACGAGATTCCCCGCTGAGATAGCGGCGCACGGTCCGATCGGTGACGAGCCCCCGCCTCCCGGTGAGCCGTTCAATCGCGTCATTCATGCGTTCTGCCAGCTCGGCACGGGTGAGCTGCAGTTCTGCCATGCGCGCCGCCAACTCCGCGTTCGCCGCCATGAGGCCACGGTAGATCCGGACGGTATCCAGGCGCTTCCGGCTGCGTAAAGCCCGCGCAATTTCGTCCGGGTGGCCGCGACTTGAACGCGACCGGTTCGCCCTCCCCGTCAGCCGTCCGCTGGGCGTTCACTGGGCATGCAGCTCGTCCCACTGAACCGACCAGGAGAAGCCGTCATGGACGAGAAGAACAACGGAGCCGGCTCCGCCCGCCGCACACGACTGCTCGTGCCCTGCCGTTGTGCCGAACGGCCGGACGGCGAGGATCCGCCCTGGCGGCCGGGATGGCAGCCGGGTCTCAGCGCCGAGCTGACCGCCCGCGCGGCTGCTGGGTGGCAGCGGTTCACGCGCAGTGCGGCCGAGGTGCCGGAGTCGCCGAATGACTGAGCGGTACGAGTACGTCCCTCACCGCCTCCTGCGCCGTCGCGTGCGCGACATCGCGTCCGGTGCAGAGGGGGAGCTGATGGCCGTGATCAACGAGAACGTCTCGGACTCTCCCGTCCACGAGCGCTGGATGGAGCTCGCCTACATCCGGGGCGCCTCGGGCCGTGAGTTCACCACGGCCGTCACCAACATCCAACCCGCTGACCACCAGCCCAGGACGGCCGTCGGCCGCCGAGACCAGAGGAGCGCGTAGCGATCTGTCGCGCCTGTCGGCTCCCTGGGCTGCTGTTTTCGCCCTCTGGTGCGGGTATCGGCCACAGGCGGTCGTCGGACGCTGAGATGTGAGGAGCGCGTAGCGATCTGGCGCGGCTGGGGGCTTCCCAGGTCGCTCTGGTCGGCCTCTCGTGCGGGTAGTCGCGCCCCTGGCCCGGAAACCGGGCATCTGAGGGCCCGGATGCCCGGTGGGCCGGCGCCCGGCGCCTCGCTTCATCACTGACACGGCCGCTCCTCCAACCATGGACCGTGCCGTTTCTTTGGGGGTTTCCCGGCAGTCTTTCGGCTTTCCGGTTCGGGTCGGTCGGTCAAGGGTCGCCGTAGGCGATCGCGTAGCGACGCGACGAAGGAGCGCCCTTGAGGGACCGGCCCGAACCGGAAGGACGATGGGACTGACGGGAAGCCCCCAACCCTCCCTGAGACCGCCCAAGGGGCTACCGCCCACCCGGCCCCCGGCCCGCACCCAGGGAGGCGGGTGGGCAACCACCGCCCGACCCCACGGGGTCGAGGGGGAGATAGCGGGCCCGCACCGCGAGCCCCGCTCTGCCCCCGGAGGGTCACCGCCCCAGCGCCGTCTCGTGCTCCATGCGCGTCAGTTTCTGCGGGTTGCGGACCGAGTAGAGGCCCGTCACGAGGCCGTCGTCGATCCGCAGTGCCACGACCATCTCGACCTCGCCGTCGATCCGCATCAGGAGCGCCGGGTGGCCGTTGACCCGGGTCGGCTCCGCGGTCATCAGCGGGCCGAAGGCGGCGACGCCGGCCGCCAGCAGGCGGGCCACCTTCTCGGCGCCCACGACCGGTCGCGGCATGGCCTGCTTGATGCCGCCGCCGTCGCTGAGGGCGACGACGTCCGGTGCGAGGAGGTCGACCAGGCCCTGGAGGTCGCCCGTCTCCAGTGCCCGACGGAAGGCGTCGAGGGCGGCGCGGGTCTCGGTCGCGGAGACGACTCCGCGCGGCCGGCGCGCGGCGACGTGCGACCGTGCCCGGTGGGCGATCTGGCGGACCGCCGCCGGGCTCTTCTCCACGGCCTCCGCGATCTCCTCGTACCCCAGGTCGAACACCTCGCGCAGGACGAACACCGCCCGCTCGGTCGGCGTCAGCGTCTCCAGGACCAGCATCATCGCCATCGAGACGCTGTCGGCCAGCTCGACGTCCTCGGCCACGTCCGGCGCGGTCAGCAGCGGTTCCGGCAGCCAGGGGCCCACGTAGGTCTCCTTGCGCCGGCTCAGCGCGCGCAGCCGGCCGAGGGACTGCCGGGTCGCGATCCGGACCAGGTACGCGCGCGGCTCCCGCACCGTTTCGAGGTCGACCCCCGCCCAGCGCAGCCAGGTCTCCTGGAGGACGTCCTCCGCGTCCGCGGCCGAGCCGAGCATTTCGTAGGCGACGGTGAACAGCAGCTTGCGGTGGCTGACGAACGCCTCGGTGGCGGGGTCGGGACGGCCGTCCTCGTTCATGTGCGGTCTCCTGGTTCCTTCGTGCGTGGCCATGTCGCGCATACGACGCCGAATCCCGCTGCTTTGTGACAGCCCCCGCGGCTCCCGTCCTGTGACGCGCGACACGTGCGGCTCCCTGTCACAAGCGCGGCCCGGCCGGCATCTCATGTCCGACCAGTCGCGTTGACGAGGAGGACGACATGAAGGTCGTGGTGGTGGGCGCCGGCTACGCGGGGATGCTCGCGGCGAACCGGATCGCCAAGAAGGTGAAGGGCGCGGAGGTCACGGTGGTCAACCCGCGCGCCGATTTCGTGGAACGCGTACGGCTCCACCAGCAGGTCGCCGGGACCGCCGCCACGGCGACGCCCCTCGCGTCGATGCTGCGCCCCGGGATCACCGTCCGGGTCGCCACCGTCGAGAAGGTGGGCGACGGGCACGTCACCCTGGCGGGCGGGGAGAGGCTCGACTTCGACCACGCGTTCCTGGCCGTCGGCAGCACGGTCCGGGCCATGGCCGGAACCGTCCCGGTCGGGACCTGGGAGGGCGCGGAACAGGCCCGCGCGGAGCTCGGTGCCCTGCCCGCGGGCAGCACGGTCACCGTGATCGGCGGCGGCGCGACCGGCATCGAGACGGCGGCCGAGGTGGCTGAGGCCCGGCCCGACCTGCGCGTACGGATCATCGGCCCGTCGGTCGCCGACGGCTTCTCCGACCGGGCGCGGACCAAGGCCCGCACCGGACTTGAGCGCCTGGGGGTCGAGGTGGTGGACGACACCGTCACGGAGGCCGCCGGCGGAGTCGTGCACCTGCGCTCCGGGGCGGTGGCCGCCTCCGACCTGACCCTGTGGGCGATCGTGTCCGACGTACCCGACCTGGCCGCGCGCAGCGGCCTCACGGTCGACGCGCGCGGGCGGGCGCTCGTGGACGAGTGCCTGCGCAGCGTCGACGACGGACGGATCTTCGTCGTGGGCGACTGCGCGGCGGTGCCCGGCGCCCGCTTCGCCTGCGCTCTCGCCGGCCCGCAGGCCGCCCACGCCGCCGACACCCTGGTCCGCCTGACCGGCGGCCGGGAGCCCGAACCGTACGCACTGCGGTACGTGGCCCGGGCCGTCACGCTCGGACGCAAGGGCGCGGTGGCCCAGTTCACCCGCCGCGACGACACCCTGCGCCGCGCCTGCCTCACCGGACGCACCGCCGTGGTGGTCAAGGAGCTGGCCTCGCGGGGAGGCAAGTACGGCGCCCGCACGGGTACCGGGGGGTGAACGCCCCGGCCGGGGGGGGGCGCTACTCGGCCGTCAGGATGGCTAGGAGTCCGGGGAAGCGGGCCTCGATGTCGGCTCGACGCAGGCCTGCCATCCGGCTATTGCCCCGGTCGACCTGGTGGATCAGGCCGGCCTCCCGCAGGGTGCGGAAGTGGTGGGTGACCGTCGCCTTGGAGACCGGCAGGGAGAAGGAGGCGCAGGTGCGCGCCGTGCCTTCCGGGGCAACGGCCAGCTCGCGCACCACACGGCGGCGCAGGGGATCGGCGAGCGCGGACAGCACCCTGCCGAGCTCGATCTCTTCGACGGTCGGGTGACCCTCGTCGTCGGGCATGATGGCGGCCTCCTCCCTCAGGTATGGATTGGATCTTACCTCCGGCGGCTGCTAGCGTCCGATAGGTACGAACTCGATCGTACCTATCTGTGGGGGAGAACCTTGATGGACCAGCTCGTCTCGCTCGTCGGCATCGCCCGCTCCAAGCCGGAACGCGCCCAGGAGGTCATGGAGCTCCTGCTCTCCTTCGTGGAGCCCACCCGGAAGGAACCGGGCTGCCTGGAGTACCACTTCCACGAGGACAAGGAGGAGCCCGGTGTCTTCGTGTTCTACGAGGTGTGGCGCACCCAGGCCGACCTGGACGCCCACCTGGCGCTCCCGCACATGCAGGACTTCTGGGAGCGTCGAATGGACTACCTGACCACCGATGTGGAACTCCGCTTCGTGAACATGCGCAGCCCTTACGGCCATTAGGGCCTGTCCTCCGCCTCGTGGAATCGGGTCGCAGAAGCCCTGGGCTTCCCCTTACGGTTCGGACATGTTTGTTGTCACGGTGAGCTACACGGTTCCGCTGGATGAAGTCGACCCGTGGCGACCGGCCCACGGCGAGTGGCTGAACGACCTCATTTCACGCCGTCTGCTGCTGGTGGCCGGACGGCAGGTGCCTTTGGTCGGCGGTGTCTACCTTGCCCCTCGGATGCCCAGGGAAGACCTTGACGGCCTTCTCGCCGGTGATCCGTATGCCGTCAACGGCGTCGCGACACATACGGTCGTGGAGTTCACGCCGTTGCTGGTCGCGGACGGTCTGGAGGAGCTCAAGTCTCTGGAGTGAGCCCGGGTCCCGGATCGGGACTGGACGGGCCTGGATGCCCGGCGGGGGGGGGACCCCCCCCCCCCCCCCCCCCCCCCCCCCCCCCCCCCCCCCCCCCCCCCCCCCCCCCCCCCGCACCGCGAGCCCCCCTCAGCGGACCCCCGCCCCCGCCGTCACCACCGGGGTGATCGTCGTTTCCGCCGGGCCCATCGCGTCGGCTTCGCGTTGGCGTTCCGCGCTGTCGCTGATGCGCAGCAGCAGGGCGATCATGATCCAGTTGGCCAGCAGTGACGAGCCGCCCTTCGCCAGGAAGGGGAGGGCCTTGCCCGTCAGGGGGATCAGGCCCGTCACGCCGCCCGCGACCACGAAGACCTGGAGGGCCAGGGCCGCCGCGAGGCCCACCGCCAGCAGCTTGCCGAACGGGTCCCGCGCGGCCAGCGCCATGCGCAGGCCCCGCTGTACGAGCAGGGCGTAGATGATCAGTACGGCCATGACCCCGGCCAGGCCGAGCTCCTCGCCCACCGTCGTCAGGATGAAGTCGCTGCGCCCCGCGAACTTGATCAGCTCCGGGTGCCCCATCCCGAGGCCGGTGCCCGAGACGCCGCCGGTGCCGAAGCTGAACAGCGCCTGGGCGGACTGCTCCGAGTCGAGGCCCTTCGGGGGGTTCGGCGAGTACACGGCCAGGGGGTTCAGCCAGGCGGCGACGCGGCCCTTGACGTGGGGTTCCGTCGAGCCGACCACGAACGCGCCCACGGCCGCCATCAGCAGGCCGCACACGATCCAGCTGGTGCGCTCGGTGGCCACGTACAGCATCACCACGAAGACACCGAAGAAGATCAGCGAGGTGCCGAGGTCGCGCTCGAAGACGAGCACGAGCAGCGAGATGATCCACACCGTGATGATCGGCCCGAGCTGCCGCATCGGCGGCAGTCGCATGCCCAGGAACTTCCGCCCGGTCAGGGCCAGGGAGTCGCGGTGGATGACCAGGTAGCCCGCGAAGAAGACCGCGATCATGATCTTCACGAACTCGCCGGGCTGGAGCGAGAAGCCGAAGAGGATGATCCAGCGCTTGGCGCCGTACGTGTCCGCGCCGAAGAACGCCGGCGCGATCAGCAGCACCAGCGCGACGGCCATCGTGATGTAGATGAAGCGCTGGAGCAGCCGGTGGTCGCGCAGCAGCGCCACCACCAGGATGCAGGCGGCGACGCCGACCACCGTCCACATCAGCTGGTCGGGCGCGTTGGCCGTGGAGTTCCACCGCTCGATGTAGCCCTGGTCGAGCCGGTGGATGAGCACCAGCCCCAGCCCGGTGAGCAGCATCGCGAGCGGGAAGATCAGCGGGTCCGCGTACGCCGCGAACCGGCGGATGCCCAGGTGCCCCACCAGGGACAGCAGCGTCATGCTGATGACGAAGCTGGTGAGGTGCTGCGGCAGCTCGCCGTTCATGGCCAGCCCGGCGCTGACGTGGCCGAAGACGGCGATGCCGATGACCAGGAGCAGCAGCAGCGCTTCGGTGCGACGGCGGGCGCCCGCCACCGTCAGGGGCCTCAGTCCACGCACGGGATACCGCCGCCGTCGATCGCACCCTTCTCGGGCTGGGGCGGAGGCGGGGCGGATGACGGGGGAGACGCAGGGGAAGACGGGGAGGAAGAGGGAGGAGAGGGAGAAGAGGACGGCGCGGCGTCCGGGGCGCCCGGGGTCGTCGCAGTGGTCGACCGGGGACCGATCTGCTCGGCAATGAGGCGCTTTATCTTCATATCATCTACGACGTTGATGTCCTCCCCATGGTTCCTTCCGAAGCCCTCGATGGGGAGTGTCGTGAACCGCACTTTCCCCCCGGACAGGTTCTTCGCCTGCTTCACGAACGACAGCAGGTCCCACCCCGCGTCCGTCACGACGTCCTCTTTCGCCGTGTCGATCAGCTTGAGCAGCTTCACCGGGTCCGTGAAGGTCCCGGCCGAGTTCAGCTTCTGCGTCGCACCCGCGAGGAAGGCCTGCTGCCGCTTCGTCCGGTCCAGGTCGCCCATCTCCAGCCCGTGCCGCTGCCGTACGAAAGCCAGGGCCTGTCGGCCGTTCAGGGTCTGCCGGCCCGCCGGGAAGTCGGCGCCCGAGTACGAGTCCTTCACCGGCTTCTTCAGGCACACCGGTACGCCGCCCAGCGCGTCCGCGAGGTGGTAGAAGCCGGCCAGGTTCAGCTCGGCGAAGTGATCGACCGGGACGCCCAGGAAGTTCCGCACCGTCTCGATCTGCGCCCGGCGCCCCGCCTCGCGCCCCTCCCGCTCCAGCCGGCGCCGGTCCTGCACGCCGTCCCGGGACAGCTGCTCCTCCTTGGCGGCCTTCGCCAGCCCGTACGCCTTCTTGATCTTGTCCTTGCCGTTGCCCTTGTCCTGATGGCCGGGGCCCTGTCCGCCGGCTATCTGCACGAAGTCGTCGCGCGGTATCGAGAACGCCTTCGCCTCGCTGCCGTCGCCCGGTACGTGCAGCAGGATCAGGGTGTTCGCGTTGTAGCCGCCGATGTCCGAGCTCCCCGCGTGCAGCTTGTCGAGGACCTCCTCGGGCAGCGGGTCGCCGTTCTGGTCGCGCCGGCTGTCCAGGCCCATGAGCAGGATGTTCACATCGCCGTGCGCCGACTTCGCGGCGCCGTCCAGGGCCTTGGAGCTGGCGATTCCGGACGCGAGGTCGTGGTAGACGTACCAGGCGCCGCCGCCCGCCATCACCGTCAGCGCGCAGCCCGTGATCAGCAGTGTGCGTGCGAGCCGTCGGCGCCGTGAGAGCCTGCGGTGGCCGGTCTTCCTCCGTTGAGCGCTCATGCCGCTCGATCCTGGCGCAGCGGCGCTGAAGGAATCCTGAAACCTGAAGGCCCCCTCAGCGGCCGTCCCGCCCGGACGGCAGCCACAGCTCCAGCAGCGCGCCCCGGCCGCCCGGCGCGCCGAGCGCGCGTACGCCGCCCCCGTGGGCCCGCGCGATCTCCCGGGCGATGGCCAGGCCCAGGCCGGTGCCGCCGCTGGCCCGGCCCCGGTCCGCGTCGAGGCGTACGAACCGCTCGAAGACCCGGTCGCGGTCCGCCTCCGGGATCCCCGGGCCGTCGTCGGCCACTTCCAGCACCGCCCGCCCGTCCCGCGCGGCCGCCCGCACCACGACCCCGGCGTCCGCGTACCGCAGGGCGTTGTCCACCAGGTTGGCCAGGGCCCGCTCCAGCCGCGCCGGGTCCCCGTACGCCGGCACCGGCGCGGGCGCCTCCAGCCGCAGCGGCACCCGGGGCGCGGGCCGCCGCGCCGCGTCCTCGGCCGCCAGCAGTGCGAGGTCCACCGGCTCGGGGCGGGGCGCGGGCCCGCCGTCGAGGCGGGCCAGGAGCAGCAGGTCGGCGGCGATCCGCTGGAGCCGCTCGGTGTCGGCCAGCGCGGCGGCGACCGACGCCCGGTCGGGCCGCTCCATGGCGAGGGCCACCTCCAGCCGGGAGCGGACGGCGGCGAGCGGGTTGCGCAGCTCGTGCGAGGCGTCGGCGGTGAACTGGCGCTGCCGGGCGTCGGAGCGCTCCAGTCGGTCGAGGGTGTCGTTGACGGTCCGGGCCAGCTGGGCGATCTCGTCGCCGCCGCCGGGGTCGGGGACGCGCCGGTCGAGCTCGCTCGCGGTGACGGCGGCGAGCCCGGTGCGGATCGCGGTGACGGGGCGCAGCGCGCGGCCGGTGGCCCACCAGGCCAGGGCCGCCGCGAAGGCGGTCAGCGGGGGAGCGCCGGCGAGGAGGCCGGTGGCGATGGCGCGGGTGGCGTCGTCGACGTCGCCGAGCACGGTCACCGCGTAGACGGTGTGCGGATCGTGCGCGCCGGGCGGGCCGGGGGCCTCGACGGCGACGACCACGCGCCGCTGCGCGCCGGGGTGCGCGGGCGGCAGTACGGCCGAGCGGGAGTCCTGGCCGGGGCCGGGTCGCAGTCCGTCGAGGCGCGGGGGGTCCTTGGGCGTTCCGGCGGCGGTGCTGGCGACGTCGCGGCCGTGGGCGTCGCGTACGAGGACCAGGTCGACCCCGCCGTCGGGCGCGGGCAGCCGGCCGCCGGGCGGGAGGGTCCGGGTGTCGAGCTGGGCGGCGACCTTCCGCGCGGCGAGCTCGGTGCGGCCGGTGGTGTTGTCGAGGAGGTTGCTGCGCATGAGGCTGTGGAGCCACAGCCCGCCGGTGGTGAGGACCGCGGCCATCGCGAGGGCGGCGGCGAGGGCGGTCCGCGCGCGCAGGTTGCCCACGAGGGGGCCGCGCCGGCTCCCGCCGCTCCCGCTCCCGCCGCGCCGGCTCCCGCCGTCCGCCCCGGGCCCCTCACCCACCCCAGGCCCCTCACCCACCGTCGGGAGCCATGCGGTAGCCGGTGCCGTGGACGGTGAGGATGGAGCGGCGGCCGAAGGGGGCGTCGATCTTCTTGCGCAGGGAGGAGACGTAGACCTCGACGATGTTCGGGTCGATGCCGTGCGGGGCGTCCCAGACCTCGTCGAGGACGTCCTGCTTGGCGACGGCCCGGCCGGGGCGCCGCATCAGGCAGGCGAGGACGCCGACTTCGCGGGCGGTGAGTTCGATGTCGCGGCTCCCGCGGCGGCAGCGGCGGTCGAGCGGGTCGAGGAAGAGGTCCCCCGCCCGGAGCTCGGTGGGTTCGGGGGCGGCGGCGCGGCGGGCGAGGGCGCGCAGCCGGGCGGCGAGCACCAGGAAGGAGAAGGGCTTGGTGAGGTAGTCGTCGGCGCCGGCGTCGAGCCCTTCGGCCTCGTCGTGCTCGCCGTCCCGGGCGGTCAGCATCAGGACGGGGGTGGGGTCGCCGTGGGACCGCATCCGGGCGCATATCTCGGCGCCGCCGGGGCCGGGGAGCATCAGGTCGAGCAGGACGGCGTCGTACGGTCCGCCGGTGAGGGCCAGTTCGAGGCCGCGGTGGCCGTCGTGGGCGAGCTCGACCTGGTGGCCCTCGGCGGACAGGCCCTGGCGGAGGGATTCGGCCAGGTTCTCTTCGTCTTCGACCACGAGGATGCGCACGCCCCAAGCCTCACATACCGGGCAGTGGCTCCTCGGGCCCCGGGGCGCCGCGGTCCGGTTCCCGGCCGGTCGGGGTTCAGCCGAACGGGGGGTTCGGCGGCCGGAATGCGTGGAACCAGCGGACCGTGTTGGCACTCCGCTTGACCGAGTGCTAATCGCCGGAATAGTGTCACACCTGGCACTCGCCCCCGGTGAGTGCCAACACAGCGACAGGCTGGTCCGGCACCCGCGACGACGGATCGACCTGGTCGCCACCTCAGACAGTTAACCCCGGATCTCCGAAGGGGGAGGTCGGATCGTGACGACCGCCAGCTCCAAGGTTGCCATCAAGCCGCTTGAGGACCGCATCGTGGTCCAGCCGCTCGACGCCGAGCAGACCACGGCCTCCGGCCTGGTCATCCCGGACACCGCGAAGGAGAAGCCCCAGGAGGGCGTCGTCCTCGCGGTCGGCCCGGGCCGCTTCGAGGACGGCCAGCGTCTCCCGCTGGACGTCACCGTCGGCGACATCGTGCTGTACAGCAAGTACGGCGGCACCGAAGTGAAGTACAGCGGCGAGGAGTACCTCGTCCTCTCGGCCCGCGACGTGCTCGCGATCGTCGAGAAGTAATTCGCTTCAAGAAGTTTGCTTGAGCTGCGCCCCTGGTCACCCCGCTGATTGCCGGGCGGCGAGGGGCGCGGTTCGTTAAACCCGAGTTTTCGAGAGGGCTGAACCGCTCCCATGGCGAAGATCCTGAAGTTCGACGAGGACGCCCGTCGCGCCCTCGAGCGCGGCGTCAACAAGCTTGCCGACACGGTCAAGGTGACGATCGGCCCCAAGGGCCGCAACGTCGTCATCGACAAGAAGTTCGGCGCCCCCACCATCACCAACGACGGTGTCACCATCGCCCGCGAGGTCGAGCTGGACGACCCGTACGAGAACCTCGGCGCGCAGCTGGTGAAGGAGGTGGCGACCAAGACCAACGACATCGCGGGTGACGGCACCACCACCGCCACCGTGCTGGCCCAGGCGCTCGTCCGCGAGGGTCTGCGCAACGTCGCCGCCGGCGCCTCCCCGGCCGCCCTGAAGAAGGGCATCGACGCCGCGGTCAAGGCCGTGTCCGAGGACCTCCTCGCGACCGCCCGCCCGATCGAGGACAAGTCGGACATCGCCGCCGTGGCCGCGCTCTCCGCGCAGGACTCGCAGGTCGGCGAGCTCATCGCCGAGGCGATGGACAAGGTCGGCAAGGACGGTGTCATCACCGTCGAGGAGTCCAACGCCTTCGGCCTGGAGCTCGAGTTCACCGAGGGCATGGCCTTCGACAAGGGCTACCTGTCCCCCTACATGGTCACCGACCAGGAGCGTATGGAGGCCGTCCTCGACGACCCGTACATCCTGATCAACCAGGGCAAGATCTCCTCCATCCAGGACCTCCTGCCGCTGCTGGAGAAGGTCATCCAGGCGGGTGGCTCCAAGCCGCTGCTGATCATCGCCGAGGACGTCGAGGGCGAGGCCCTCTCCACCCTCGTCGTCAACAAGATCCGCGGCACCTTCAACGCGGTGGCCGTCAAGGCCCCGGGCTTCGGTGACCGCCGCAAGGCGATGCTGCAGGACATGGCCACCCTCACCGGTGCCACCGTCATCGCCGAGGAGGTCGGCCTCAAGCTCGACCAGGCCGGTCTGGACGTCCTCGGTTCCGCGCGCCGCGTGACCATCTCCAAGGACGACACGACCATCGTCGACGGTGGCGGCAACGCCGCTGACGTCGCGGGCCGCGTCAACCAGATCAAGGCCGAGATCGAGGCCACGGACTCCGACTGGGACCGCGAGAAGCTGCAGGAGCGCCTGGCGAAGCTCGCCGGCGGCGTCTGCGTCATCAAGGTCGGCGCCGCCACCGAGGTGGAGCTCAAGGAGAAGAAGCACCGCCTTGAGGACGCCATCTCCGCGACCCGCGCCGCGGTCGAGGAGGGCATCGTCTCCGGCGGTGGCTCCGCGCTCGTCCACGCCGTCAAGGTCCTGGAGGGCAACCTCGGCCTGACCGGCGACGAGGGCACCGGCGTCTCCGTGGTCCGCCGCGCCGCCGTCGAGCCGCTGCGCTGGATCGCCGAGAACGCGGGCCTCGAGGGCTACGTCATCACCTCGAAGGTCGCCGAGCTCGACAAGGGCCAGGGCTTCAACGCCGCCACCGGCGAGTACGGCGACCTGGTCAAGGCCGGCGTCATCGACCCGGTCAAGGTCACCCGCTCCGCCCTGGAGAACGCCGCCTCCATCGCCTCCCTGCTGCTCACGACCGAGACCCTGGTCGTCGAGAAGCCGGCGGAGGAGGAGGCCGAGGCCGGTCACGGCCACGGTCACGGCCACAGCCACTGACGCTGACGCGTCCGCGCGCTTCGACGAGAAGGCCCCCGCCCCGCCGTTCACACGGTGGGGCGGGGGCCTTCCCGCTTTCCGGGGCCGTTCCGGGGTCGTTCCGGGGTCGTCCGGGGCCGTCCGGCGCCGTCCGGGGTCGCCTGAGCGGGCGTCACTCCATCATGCCCAGCTGCCGCATCACGGCCATGGCGTCGTAGTGCCACCAGCCTTCCTTGATCTTGCCGTCCTGACATCGGAAGACCGTGGTGCCGGTCATCGTGCAGGTCTTGCCGGTGGGGGCGACGCCCATGAACTCGCCCTTGTGCGTGCCGGTCCAGGTCCACAGGGTGGTGACGTAGTCGTCCTGTGCCATCTGGGCGTCACGGGTGAAGGTGAAGTCGAAGGCGGCGCGCCACATCTCGGTGTCCTCGCGGATCGCGGCGTAGCCGTGCTTGTCCTCGGGGTTGGAGATGTCGTGGTCGTGGTAGTCCGGGGCGAAGATCTCCTCGATGACGGACATGTCGCCCTTCATCGCGATGTCGTCGTACATCCGGTTCACCATCAGGGTGTTGAGGTGCTCGTCGCGGACCGTGTCGAGGTTGGTGAACGTCGGCATGCCGTCGCACAAGGCCGTCATCTCGTGGAACATTCGGTCCGTCTCGGGGAGGTTGGAGTTCTTCATGGCCTCCTCGTACGAAGGGAACTCGACGAAGTTCACGTAGTGGTCCGTCTGGTCGCGGTCCTTGCCCACGACGCTGTGGGTGACGGTGCGCTTGCCCTGGCTCTGGGCGACGTACTTGTCCAGCAGATCGTTCATCGCCTCGGGCTGGTGAGTCCTGTAATCAACCAGTTGTACGAATGTCATGGTGGGCTCCCGTGCTGGCCCCGTGCTGGATGGGACGTGTCCAGTTTAAGGAGGATTCACCCGTTCAGCCCGATCTACCGGCGGGTCACTGGGGCCCGTACTTGCGGCCCGTACGGGAGGAGACCCCGCCGAGCAGCCCGCGCGGCGTCAGCTTCACCACGCCCATCAACGCCTTGTAGCGCGGGTCCGGGATCGACACGGTCTTGCCGCGCGCCAGGTCGGCGAGCGCGGCGGCCACCAGCTTGTCCGCG
This sequence comes from Streptomyces sp. NPDC044002, assembly GCF_056434525.1. NCBI lineage: Bacteria > Bacillati > Actinomycetota > Actinomycetes > Kitasatosporales > Streptomycetaceae > Streptomyces > Streptomyces sp. NPDC044002. The sequence continues at coordinate 3,230 of NZ_JBWKEZ010000017.1, read as the reverse complement.
TCGAGCCACAGCCAGCCCGGGATGTTGTCCGTGCCCATGCCGGCCCGCTGGTGGAACTCGGTCCGCACGAAGCCGGGGCACAGGGCCATCAGGCGGACCCCGGAACCGCCGAGGTCCCGCGCCGCGCCCTGGGTGAACTGCACGACCCAGGCCTTGCTGGCGCCGTAGGTGCCGCGCGGCACGAAGGCGGCGACCGAGGCCACGTTCACCACCCCGCCGCGCCCGCGCGAGCGCATCGACTCCGTCGCCGCGGAGGTCAGCCGCAGCACCGCCTCGATGTGCACCTTCAGCATCGTCAGCTCGTCGGCCATGGAGACTTCCAGGTAGCGGCCCTTGTTGCCGAAGCCCGCGTTGTTGACGAGCAGGTCCACCGGGTGCGTGCGGTCGCCGAGGCGGGTCTCGACGGCCTTGATGCCCTCCTCGGTGGAGAGGTCGGCGGCCAGCACCTCGGCCTCGATGCCGTGCCGGTCGTGCAGCTCGGTCGCCTGTTCGGCGAGCCGCTCGGTGTCACGGGCCACCAGTACGAGGTTGTGGCCCTGGGAGGCCAGCCGGCGGGCGAAGGCGGCGCCGATGCCCGCCGTGGATCCAGTGATCAGCGCAGTCGTCATGTGCGCAAAATAGCCGCCCGCGCCGACCGGCGGGCTTCCGCGGGCACGCGCGTGCGATCCCGTGTTCCCCGGGGCCCGCGGAACACCCGCGCGGGCCGCCCGCCCGGAGCCTCCTCCCAAAGCTGCGGCTGGGGGATTGGCGCCGCGGTCAAAGCCGGTCTTATGCTCGAAGGGTGATCGAGGCACGCCACCTCCGGATCCTGCGCGCTGTCGCCGGGACCGGTTCCTTCTCCGCCGCCGCCCGCGAGCTCGGCTGCACCCAACCCGCCGTCTCCCAGCAGATGAAGGCCCTGGAGCAGTCGGCCGGGACCCCGCTGCTGGTGCGCGCCGGCCGCGAGATGCGGCTGACCCAGGCCGGTGAGGCCCTGGTGCGGCACGCCGCCGGGATCCTGGCCGGGCTGACGGCGGCCGAGGAGGAGGTCGCGGCCATCGCCGGGCTGCGGGCGGGCCGGGTCCGGCTCGTCTCCTTCCCCAGCGGCAGCTCCACGCTGGTGCCCACCGCGCTCGCGGCGATGCGCGCCGAGCACCCGGGTACGCGCATCTCCCTGGTGGAGGCGGAGCCCCCGCGGTCGGTGGAGATGCTGCGCGAGGGCGACTGCGACGTGGCGCTGGCCTTCCGCTACGCCGGGGCGTCGGCCGTGGCCGAGTGGGACGACCTGGTGGCCACCCCGCTGCTGACCGACCGGCTCGTCGGGCTGGTGCCCGAGGGGCACCGGCTGGCGGGCGCCGGCCGGGTGGGCATGGCGGAGCTGGCCGACGAGCCTTGGATCGCGGGCTGTCCGCGCTGCCGCCGGCACCTGGTGGAGGTGTGCGAGGGGGCGGGCTTCACCCCGCGGATCGACTTCGCCACCGACGACTACCCCGCAGTGGTCGGGCTGGTCGGGGCGGGGCTGGGGGTGGCGGTGCTGCCGGAGCTGGCGGTGGAGTCCGTACGGGCGAAGGGCGTGAGCACCCTGGCCGTGGAGCCGGCCGTGGAGCGGGAGGTCGTGGCGCTGACGCTGCCCGACCTGGCGCGCGTGCCGGCGGTGGCGGCGACCCTGGGTGAGCTGGTGCGGGCCGCCGCCCGCTGACCGTACGGGGGGCGTACGGCCGGACGGGTGACGGCCCGGCTCCGAGCCGCGGCGCCGCGCCCGGGGTGTGGCCGGGGGCGCGGCGGGGGTGCGGGCGGATGTGAGGGAACGTTCCTTCTGGCGGTCAGTGCGGCGGGACGGGGCCGATCGCGCTGGAGGCGGGGATCAGCCGGTGTCGTGCGCGGCCCATCAGTTCCTCGCGTTCGTCCTCGGTGAGCCCTCCCCAGACCCCGTAGGGCTCTCGGACGGCGAGTGCGTGCGCGGCGCATTCCGAACGCACCGGGCAGCGCATGCAGACCTCTTTAGCCGAGGCCTCGCGCGCACTCCTGGCCGCGCCCCGCTCGCCTTCCGGGTGGAAGAAGAGGGAGCTGTCGACTCCGCGGCAGGCGGCCAGCAGCTGCCAGTCCCACAGGTCGGCGTTCGGTCCGGGGAGGCGGGAGAAATCTGCCATTGGTAGTCCTCTTGGTGCCGGGTACTACGCGGATACGGTCCATGTCTCCACACCTACTGTCGTAGTAGATGTAAATATGACTCATTGGGACCCTAGCCTCAGACACATGGCAAACGGAAGGAAAGCCGCCAAATAGGGCATAGCTCCAGATGGAGGACAGTCGGCGCGTGGCTCCGGCGCGGTGATCGGTTCCTCACGTAGAGTGCCGAAGGTGTCCGTCCGACCCGTAACTCTTTCGAGTGACCATCGTTGAGAGAGCGAGTGCGGTTGAAACGAGAGGTTCCCGGACAGGTGTCCGAGGGCATCGACCGCACAGGTGACGATACGTACCAGCCTGGAGGCTCAAGGTGACGCGCATCAGCAGCTGCGGAGGGCGGTCATGACTTCCGTCCTCGTCTGCGACGACTCCCCGCTTGCCCGAGAGGCGCTCCGTCGCGCGGTTGCCACCGTGCCCGGCGTCGAGCGTGTGACGACGGCTGCCAACGGCGAGGAAGTCCTCCGCCGCTGGGGCGCCGACCGCTCCGACCTGATTCTGATGGATGTACGGATGCCCGGCCTGGGCGGTGTCGAGACGGTCCGCCGGCTCCTGTCCGCCGACCCGGGTGCCCGCATCATCATGCTGACGGTCGCCGAGGACCTGGACGGGGTGGCCCTCGCGGTCGCCGCCGGCGCCCGCGGCTACCTGCACAAGGACGCCTCGCGCGCCGAGCTGCGGGCCACGGTCACCCAGGCGCTCGCCGACCCCACCTGGCGACTGGCCCCGCGCCGGCTCCGCTCGGCCGAGATGGGGGCCGCCCCCACCCTGACCGCGCGCGAGATCCAGGTGCTGGAGGGCATGAGCCACGGCCGGTCCAACGCGGAGATCGGGCGCGAGCTCTTCCTCTCCGAGGACACGGTCAAGACGCACGCCCGCAGGCTGTTCAAGAAGCTCGGCGCCTCGGACCGGGCGCACGCCGTGGCACTCGGCTTCCGCTGGGGTCTCGTCCGCTGACCGCGGCACCGGCGGGCGGCGGCGGTCCTTGTGCCTTTCTGCCCCCGTGGGCGGGGGGGGGAACGCCCGCGTCCCCCAGACAAGAGCCCCCGAAGACCCCCCCCCCCCCA
>NZ_JBWKEZ010000016.1:127769-138004 GCF_056434525.1 Streptomyces sp. NPDC044002 | reverse complement strand
ATTTAGCTGCAGTCGCGGGTTCTTCTTGTTGCGCTGCGCAGCCCCGCTCATCCACTGGTTGGGCCCCCCCCCCCCCCTCCCCCTTCCCCCCCCCCCCCCCCCCCCCCCCCCCCCCGGGGCCCCCCCCCCCCCCCCCCCCCCCCCCGCGGCGCGTCCGGAGAACCGATCCTTCAGGAGACCACCGCGCCGCCCTTGAGCAGGGCCGCGCCCAGCGGGGTCACCGTGTGCAGGACCGCGTTGCCGTGGCGCAGGGTCGTCACCAGGCCCGCCTCGCGCATCACGCAGGCGTGCTGGCTCGCCGAGGCCAGGGAGACCCCGGCCCGGCGGGCCAATTCGCTCGTGGTGGCCCCGTCGCCGATGGCCCGCAGCACCACCGAGCGGGTGTGGCCGACCAGCTTGCCCAGGGTGCGCTGGCGCTGCTCCTCGGCCGGCCGGGCGGCCTCCCCACTCGCCGCCGCGGAGGCCAGCTGGGCGGCGGCCGGGTAGACCAGCACCGGCGGCAGCTCCGGGTCGTGCAGCGTCACGGCCGTCCGGCGGCAGAAGAAGGACGGCTGGAGCAGCAGCCCGCGCCCGCGCAGCCGTACGTCCCGGTCCACCGGGTACTCGCACTCCAGCACCGGGGCCCGCCAGCGCAGCATCGGCGGCAGCGAGGCCAGCAGCTCGTCCGCGCCCCCGTCGAGGAGGGCGCGGCCGCGTGCCGCCCGCTCGGCCTCTATCTGGGCCTGGATGTGGCTCCAGTACGGCTCCACGGCCGCCCGGTGGTAGGCGCGCAGCTCGCCCAGCAGCCGGGGCAGGTGCTTGGTGCCGCCGTCCATGAACTCCCGCAGCCGGGTCGGCGGCGGGGTCCCGAAGGCGGCCCCGAAGCCCGTCCCGGCGCCGGCGCCCACGAGGGACAGCTCCCGGCGCAGCCGCTCGGGGCGCAGCGCGCGCAGCGCGTCGAGCCCGAGGTCCCACCCGTACTGGCCCTCGGCCGGGGTCAGGAAATCGGGGAAATAGCCGCGAGCCGGTATGAGCGCACCCAGCAGCCTTGTTTCACCATTCAACCTGCTCCGGGTTTCCGTGCGCCATTCGCCGAAGAACCGGGCGTCACGCCGGTCTCTTAAGCGATGAAAACTAAGAATCGTTTCCCACAACGCATCGGGACGCCCTGCCATCCGTACGCGTGCCAGGTCCACTCCAGTGAAATGGATACGAAGCACCGAACCCCCACCTGTGCAACCGCAATCCCCCCGCCCCACGAGTATGCATGCCGTCACACGTGGTCACCACGCCCTTTCGGCCACAGTTGAAACCCCTTTCGGCAGAGGCGTGACAAGCGAAATCCTGTACTCCGCCAGGCACACTCCGGTGCGACCGAAACGCTCCGTGAAGGCCGTGGGGGGCTTTGCGGAGCCTGGCGGTCGGTCGCACCGGGAAGCGCCGACGTGCCTGGCGGATAGGCGGCAGGCGGTGGACGGGTGGGGATCCGTCCACCGCCTGGCGCTGTAATGACATTGTTGAAAATTTCGCGATACGGGCCGTCTCGCACCAGGCGCCGAAATGGGTTGCGCCCTCCCCCGGCAGTCAGGGAACCGGGGGAGGGCGCAGTCTGTGGGGCTCAGGGAGCCCTGGGGGCCCTCACGGGCCGGGCGGGGCCCCGAAGGGCCCCTGGAGGGTCTCAGCGGCTGTCGGAGCCCTTGGCCTCGGCGGCGGCGCGGCCGGCCTCCAGGCGCGCCACCGGGATCCGGAACGGCGAGCAGGAGACGTAGTCGAGGCCGACCTCGTGGAAGAAGTGCACCGACTCCGGGTCGCCGCCGTGCTCGCCGCAGACGCCGAGCTTGAGGTCGGGGCGGGTGGCCCGGCCCTGCTCGACCGCGTGGCGCACGAGGGAGCCGACGCCGTCCCGGTCGATGGTCTCGAAGGGCGAGACCCCGAAGATGCCCTTCTCCAGGTAGGCCGTGAAGAAGCTGGCCTCGACGTCGTCGCGGGAGAAGCCCCACACCGTCTGGGTCAGGTCGTTCGTGCCGAAGGAGAAGAACTGCGCGGCCTCGGCGATCTGGGCGGCGGTCAGCGCGGCGCGCGGCAGCTCGATCATCGTGCCGACCGAGAGCTTGAGGCTGGTGCCGGTGGCGGCCTCGACCTCGGCGATGATCGCGTCGGCCTCCTCGCGGACGATCTCCAGCTCCTGGACGGTGCCCACCAGCGGGACCATGATCTCGGCGCGCGGGTCGCCCTTGGCGTTCTTGCGCTCGGCGGCGGCCTCGGCGATCGCCCGGACCTGCATGGCGAACAGGCCGGGGATGACCAGGCCGAGGCGGACGCCGCGCAGACCCAGCATCGGGTTCTGCTCGTGCAGCTTGTGCACGGCCTGGAGCAGGCGCAGGTCGTTCTCGTTGGCGTCCTTGCGGGACTCGGCGAGGGCGACGCGCACCGACAGCTCGGTGATGTCGGGCAGGAACTCGTGCAGCGGCGGGTCGAGCAGGCGGACGGTGACGGGCAGCCCGTCCATCGCCTCGAACAGCTCGATGAAGTCCTGCTTCTGCAGCGGCAGGAGGGCACTGAGTGCCTCCTCGCGCTCGCCGTCGGTGTCCGCGAGGATCAGGCGCTCGACCATCTCGCGGCGCTCGCCGAGGAACATGTGCTCGGTGCGGCACAGGCCGATGCCCTGGGCGCCGAAGCGGCGGGCGCGCAGCGCGTCCTCGGCGTTGTCGGCGTTGGCGCGGACCCGCAGGCGGCGGACTCGGTCCGCGTACGCCATGATCCGGTGCACGGCGGCGACCAGCTCGTCGGCGTCGTCGGCGCCGGCGTGCATGCGGCCCTCGAAGTACTCGACGACCGGGGACGGCACGACGGGTACCTCACCGAGGTACACCTTGCCGGTGGAGCCGTCGATGGAGACGACGTCGCCCTCTTCGATGACCGTCTCGCCGACCGTCATCCGGCGGCGCTTGGTGTCGACGTCGAGCTCCTCGGCGCCGCAGACGCAGGTCTTGCCCATGCCGCGGGCCACGACGGCGGCGTGCGAGGTCTTGCCGCCGCGCGAGGTCAGGATGCCCTCGGAGGCGATCATGCCGTCGAGGTCGTCGGGGTTGGTCTCGCGGCGGATCAGGATGACCTTCTCGCCGGAACGGGACCACTTGACGGCCGTGTACGAGTCGAAGACGGCCTTGCCGACGGCGGCACCCGGGGAGGCGGCGATGCCGCGGCCCAGCAGGGTCGTCTTGGCACCGTCGTCGAAGCGCGGGAACATCAGCTGGGCCAGCTGGTGGCCGGTGACGCGCTGGAGCGCCTCGGCCTCGCTGATCAGGCCCTGGTCGACGAGCTGGGTGGCGATGCGGAAGGCGGCGCCGGCGGTGCGCTTGCCCACGCGGGTCTGGAGCATCCACAGCTGGCCGCGCTCGATCGTGAACTCGATGTCGCAGAGGTCCTTGTAGTGGGTCTCCAGCGTCGTCATGATCGTCATGAGCTGGTCGTACGAGGCCTTGTCGATGGCCTCCAGGTCCGCGAGCGGGACCGTGTTGCGGATGCCCGCGACGACGTCCTCGCCCTGCGCGTTCTGCAGGTAGTCGCCGTAGACGCCGGCGTGGCCGCTGGCGGGGTCGCGGGTGAAGGCGACACCGGTGCCCGAGTCGGGGCCGAGGTTGCCGAAGACCATCGAGCAGACGTTGACCGCGGTGCCCAGGTCGCTCGGGATGCGCTCCTGGCGGCGGTAGAGCTTGGCGCGGTCGGTGTTCCAGGAGTTGAAGACGGCCTCGACGGCGAGGTCGAGCTGCTCGCGGGCGTCCTGCGGGAACTCCCGGCCGGCCTCCTTGGAGACGATCTTCTTGAAGACCTTGACCAGCTTCTTGAGGTCGGCGGCGTCGAGGTCGGTGTCGACGGTGACCTTCTTGGCGGCCTTGGCCTCGTCGAGGGCGTCCTCGAAGAGCTCGCCCTCGACGCCGAGGACGGTCTTGCCGAACATCTGGATCAGGCGGCGGTACGAGTCCCACGCGAAGCGCTCGTTGTCGGCCTGGGCGGCGAGGCCGACGACGGACTCGTCGGAGAGGCCGATGTTGAGGACCGTGTCCATCATGCCCGGCATGGAGAACTTGGCTCCGGAGCGGACGGAGACCAGCAGCGGGTCGTCCGACTGGCCGAGCTTCTTGCCCATCTTCGCCTCGAGGGCGGCGAGGTGCGCGCTGACCTCGTCGCGGAGCTCGGCCGGGGCCGAACCGCTCTCGAGGTAGACCTTGCAGGCCTCGGTGGTGATGGTGAAGCCGGGAGGGACGGGGAGACCCAGGTTGGTCATCTCGGCGAGGTTGGCCCCCTTGCCGCCGAGAAGGTCCTTGAGGTCCCGGTTGCCCTCGGTGAAGTCGTAGACGAACTTCTGATCTTTGTTTTCCGACACGGGTCTCGACTCCTCGAGGACTCGGGTGGCTGCCCTGACGGCCAGGAACATACCCAGATCGAAGGCTTCGCGGTACGTCCACTTGGCCGTCATGAGGGCGTAACCACCCGTGCGCCAGTGGATCGAAAGTAACCGGTCGGTAATGCGAACATACGAAGAGTCTTCAGAAGCCGAAGCGTGAGGGGCTCATTGAGGCTTGATCCCGCTCGGATGAGCGATCATCGATACATTTGCGTTCAACTCTTGAACGCACAAAGGGTGGCACCCAGTGCCACCCTTTGAAAGTCTTACCCGTGACTTACGCGCTCATCTGAGCGAAACCTCTCCCATGCGTGGCGTATATCACGCGGCACGGAGGGCGATTTCTCAGCCTCCGGACGTGTCCAGCTCGGCGTCCTCGCTCACCCCGGCGCAGTCGTAGGGATCCTTCAGCCAGCCGTCCGGCAGGACAACTCGGTTGTTTCCGGACGTCCTGCCCCGCGGGCCGTCGGCACCGTCGGGCCAGGGCTGGTCCAGGTCCAGCTCGCTCAGATGAGCGTCCAGTTCGGCCAGGGAGGAGGTGACGGCGAGCTTGCCCCGCATCTCGGAACCGACGGCGAAGCCCTTGAGGTACCAGGCGACGTGCTTACGGAAATCGATCACACCGCGCGCCTCGTCGCCGATCCACTCCCCCAGCAGCTGGGCGTGCCGCAGCATCGTGGCCGCGACCTCTCGCAGGTTCGGCCTGTGGAAGTCCTCGGGGCGCCCCTCGAAGGCGGCGACCAGGTCGTTGAACAGCCAGGGCCGCCCCAGGCAGCCGCGTCCGACCACCACGCCGTCGCAGCCGGTCTCGCGGACCATGCGCAGCGCGTCCTCGGCGCACCAGATGTCGCCGTTGCCGAGCACCGGGATCTCCGGGACGTGCTCCTTGAGCCGGGCGATGGCCTCCCAGTCGGCGGTGCCGCCGTAGTGCTGGGCGGTGGTGCGGCCGTGCAGGGCGATGGCGGTGACGCCCTCCTCGACGGCGATCCGGCCGGCGTCGAGGTAGGTGAGGTGCTCGTCGGTGATGCCCTTGCGCATCTTCATCGTCACCGGCAGGCCGTCGGCGCCCGCGACCGCCTCGCGCAGGATCGCGCGCAGCAGGTTGCGCTTGTACGGCAGGGCCGAGCCGCCGCCCTTGCGGGTGACCTTGGGGACCGGGCAGCCGAAGTTGAGGTCGATGTGGTCGGCGCGGTCCTCTTCCACGATCATGCGGACGGCCTTGCCGACCGTCACGGGGTCCACCCCGTACAGCTGAATCGAGCGCGGCTTTTCCGTCGCGTCGAAGTGGATCAGCTGCATGGTCTTCTCGTTGCGCTCGACCAGGGCGCGTGTCGTGATCATCTCGCTCACGAACAGCCCCTTGCCGCCCGAGAACTCGCGGCAGAGCGTACGGAACGGGGCGTTGGTGATGCCGGCCATGGGCGCCAGCACCACGGGGGGCTGCACGGTGTGCGGGCCGATCGCGAGGGGCGGGGGGAGCGTGCTCATCCCTCCATTCTCGCCCAAGCCGTGTTCGTTAGTTAGCCGTACTATCGGCGGTATGCATCACACGAGTGTCGTGGATCACATGAGCCGCAGGCGCCGCCTGCTGGTGCTGGCGATCTGCTGCATGAGCCTGCTGATCGTCAGCCTGGACAACACCGTCCTGAACGTGGCGCTGCCCGCGATGCGCCGCGAGTTCCACGCCTCGGTCTCCGGGATGCAGTGGACCATCGACGCCTACACCCTGGTCATCGCCTCGCTGCTGATACTGGCCGGGTCCACGGCGGACCGGATCGGGCGCCGCCGGGTGTTCGCCTGGGGGCTGGTCCTCTTCACGGCGGGGTCGGTGCTGTGCTCGCTGGCGCCGAGCCTGGAATGGCTGATCGCCTTCCGGATGCTCCAGGCCGTCGGCGGGGCGATGCTCAACCCGGTCGCCATGTCGATCATCACCAACACCTTCACCGACCCGAAGGAGCGCGCCCGGGCCATCGGCGTCTGGGGTGCGGTGGTCGGGATCTCGATGGCCGCGGGCCCCCTGGTCGGCGGGCTGCTGGTGGACTCGGTGGGGTGGCGGTCCATCTTCTGGGTCAACGTGCCGGTGGGGCTGCTCGCCCTGGTGCTGACCCTGCGGCACGTCCCCGAGTCCCGGTCCGAGCGGCCGCGCCGGGCGGACCCGGTGGGCCAGCTGCTGGTGATGGCGCTGCTGGGCGGGGTGACGTACGCGATCATCGAGGCCCCGGCCGAGGGCTGGAGCTCGCCGCCGATCCTCGGGTGCGCGCTGGGTGCGGCGGCCGCGCTGGCCGGGCTCCTGTACTACGAGTCCCGGCGGGCGGACCCGCTGATCGACCCCCGCTTCTTCCGCAGCGCCCCCTTCAGCGGGGCGACCGTGATCGCGGTGAGCACCTTCGCCTCGCTCTCCGGCTTCCTCTTCCTGACCACCCTCTACCTCCAGGAGGTGCGGGGGCTGGACGCCCTGGACGCCGGGCTGCACATGCTCCCGATGGCCGCGTTCGCCTTCCTCTGCGCGCCGGTGTCGGGGCGGCTGGTCGCCACGTACGGGCCGCGGCCGTCGCTGCTGGTCTCGGGGGTGGCCATGGGCGCGAGCGGCCTGCTGTTCGCGGCCTTCTCCGCGGAGACCTCCACGCCGCTGATGTTCACCGGGTACGTGCTCTTCGGCATCGGCTTCGGCCTGGTCAACGCGCCGATCACCAATACGGCGGTGTCCGGCATGCCGCGCGCCCAGGCGGGGGTGGCGGCCGCGGTGGCCTCCACCAGCCGGCAGACGGGCGGGGCGCTGGGCGTGGCCGTGATCGGGGCGGTGCTGGCGGCCGGCACGGCGGGCGGCGCGGACTTCGCGACGGCGACCCGGCCGGCCTGGTGGATCATCACCGGCTGTGCGCTCCTGGTCCTCGTGGTCGGGGCGGTCACCACCGGGCCGTGGGCCCACGCCACGGCGCTGCGCACGGCGCAGTCCTTCGAAGGGCCCTCGGCAGCCCCTTCCGCTCCCCCGCCAGGGCAGGCCTCCGGCCCGGGCCCCGGGCCCCGGATGGACGGCGGGATGCCCCCGGCGCCGGGCCCGGCTCCGGCCGGCTGACCTGCGGCGACGAGCGCGGCCCTGTGCGGCCGGACCCCCTCGGCGGGTCCGGCCGCACTCGTATGTCCACGCCCCCTCCCGGGTCACCCCTTCACGCTTACGGATGACAGATATTGAAATCTGTCATCCGTCATGCCATTCTCGTTCCATGACGACGAACGAGAACACCACCACCGCCACCCGCCGGCTGGGCGCCACCGGCCCCGCCGTCTTCCCCCTGGGGCTGGGCTGCATGGGCATGTCCGCCCTCTACGGCGAGGCCGACCGGGCCGAGTCCCTCGCCACCATCCACGCCTACCTGGAGGCCGCCCCGGAGGGCACGAGCACGCTGCTCGACACCGGCGACTTCTACGGCATGGGCCACAACGAACTGCTGATCAACGAGGCCCTGCGCACGGCGCCGACGGCGGCCCGCGAGCAGGCGCTGACCAGCGTCAAGTTCGGTGCGCTGCGTACGGTCGAGGGCGGCTTCACCGGCTACGACGGCCGGCCGGAGGCTGTGAAGAACTTCCTGGCCTACTCGCTCCAGCGGCTCGGCCGGGACCACATCGACATCTACCGGATCGCCCGCGTGGACCCGGACGTCCCGATCGAGGAGACGGTCGGCGCCATCGCCGAGGCCGTCCAGGCCGGGCACGTACGGCACATCGGCCTCTCGGAGGTCGGCGCGGACACGCTGCGCCGGGCCGCGGCCGTCGCCCCGATCTCGGACCTCCAGATCGAGTACTCCCTGATATCGCGCGGCATGGAGGACGAGATCCTACCCACCGCCCGCGAGCTCGGCATCGGCGTCACCGCGTACGGGGTGCTCTCCCGCGGCCTGATCAGCGGGCACTTCACCCGTGACCGCGCCCTGGCCCCCGGCGACTTCCGCGGGATGAGCCCCCGCTTCCAGGGCGACAACCTGCACCGCAACCTCGACCTGGTCGAGGCCCTGCGCAAGGTCGCCGAGGAGAAGGGGGTCACCGTCGCGCAGACCGCCATCGCCTGGGTGCTCTCGCGGGGCGAGGACATCGTGCCGCTGGTAGGCGCCCGCCGCCGGGACCGCCTCGCCGAGGCACTGGGTGCCATGCGGGTGGGGCTGACCGCCGCCGACCTCGCCGCCATCGAGGAGGCCGTCCCCGCGGGAGCGGCAGCGGGCGAGCGCTACCCGGCGGCGCAGATGGCCCACCTCGACAGCGAGCACTGAGCTGGCGGTACGGTCGTACCCATGCCCTCCGCTGCCGCCGAGCCCCTGACCCCCGAGCGCATCCTCGAAACCACCGAGGAGGTGCTGCGCCGCTTCGGCCCCACCAAGGCGACCGTCGTGGACGTCGCCCGCGCCCTGGGGGTGAGCCACGGCAGCGTCTACCGGCACTTCCCCTCGAAGGCGGCGCTGCGCGAGGCGGTCACGGACCGCTGGCTCGCCAAGAGCGTGGTCATGCTGGAGAAGATCGCCTCGGCACCCGGGGAGCCCGCGCCCTCCAAGCTGGAGTCCTGGCTGGAGGCCCTCTTCGAGGCCAAGCGGCACAAGGCGGGCGACGATCCCGAGCTGTTCGCGACGTACACGGTGCTGCTCGGCGAGAACAGCGGGGTGGTCGACGCGCATCTCGGCGAGCTGATCGACCAGCTGACGCGGATCATCGCCGAGGGCGTGGCCGCCGGCACACTGGCCGCGCCCGACGTCGCGGCGGCCGCCCGCGCCGTCTTCGACGCCACGGGCCGGTTCCACGACCCCCAGTACGTGGCGGACTGGCTCTCCCCCACGATCCTCACGGAGTTCGAAGCCGTGACGGCGCTGCTGATCCGGGGCCTGCGCCCCTGAACGGGCACCGCCACGGGCCCAGTTGACCGGAATCATTCCTTCCGGACAGTTTGGCGATCATTTTTGGGCATGTCGACTTGTACATGTCAGTCACGTTTCCTTACGGTCCCCTTACCGCACTCATCAGGTACGTCCAGGGGGACCCCTTGTCCACAGCAGCAGCACAGCCCGCACCACCCGCACGGTCCGGCGGGGCCGCCGCGATCGGCTTGATCCTGACCATCGCGTTCAACGTGGTCGCGCCGATCCTGACCTACAACATCCTCACCGAGGACCACGGCTGGAGCGAGGCCTCGGCGCTGCTGGCCAGCGGCATCTGGCCGGTGCTCGACAGCGTGATCATGGTGGCCTGGCGCCGCAAGCTGGACGAGTTCGCCGTCATCACCCTGGTGTTCCTGGCGATCACGGCCGTCGTCTCGCTCGTCGGCGCCCAGTCCACCCGGGCCCTGCTGGTCAAGGACTCCGCCGTGACCGGGCTGTTCGGGCTCCTGTGCCTGGCCACGCTGCTCGCGCCGCGTCCGCTGATGTTCTACTTCGGCCGGAAGTTCGGCACCGACGGCACCCCGGCGGGCGTGGCCTACTACAACGGCCTGTGGCAGTTCGAGGGCTTCCGCAACGCCCAGCGCCGCATGACCCTGGTGTGGGGCGTGGTCTACATCATCGAGGCGCTGGTCCGGGTCGCCCTCTCCTACGTGCTGGACACCTCCACCATGGTGACCATCAGCCCGTTCCTGATCTACGGGACGCTCGGCGGCCTGGCCCTGTGGACGGTCCGCTTCGTCAAGCGCACCAAGGCCGAGGGCGAGAAGCGCGCGGCGGCAGCCGCGGCGGCCGCTGCCGCGGAGGGCTCCGCGGCCTGACGCCCGGAGCGGACGCACGAAGACCGGTGGGGGGGGGGGGGGGGGGGGGGGGGGGGGGGGGGGGGAGGCGGGGGGGGGGGGGGGGGAGGGGGGGGGGGGGGGGGGGGG
>NZ_JBWKEZ010000016.1:57097-127760 GCF_056434525.1 Streptomyces sp. NPDC044002 | reverse complement strand
GGATCTCTTCTTTCCTCCCCGCGAAGGGAAAACAAAAAAACCCGGTTCCCCGGGTCCCCCCCCCCCCCCCCCCCCCACCGGTCTTCCGAGCGGGAACTAGCAGCCGAGCAGACGGCTGCCGAGGTAGCTCTGGATCTGGTCCAGGGAGACGCGCTCCTGCTTCATGGTGTCGCGCTCGCGCACGGTCACCGCGTTGTCGTCGAGGGTGTCGAAGTCGACGGTGACGCAGAACGGCGTACCGATCTCGTCCTGACGGCGGTAGCGGCGGCCGATGGCGCCCGCGTCGTCGAACTCGATGTTCCAGTTCTTGCGCAGGTCGGCGGCGAGGCCCTTGGCCTTCGGCGACAGGTTGGCGTTGCGCGAGAGCGGGAGGACGGCGACCTTGACCGGCGCGAGGCGCGGGTCGAAGCGCATGACCGTGCGCTTCTCCATGGCGCCCTTGGCGTTGGGGGCCTCGTCCTCGACGTACGCGTCGAGCATGAAGGCGAGCATGGCGCGGTTGACGCCGGCCGCCGGCTCGATGACGTACGGGGTGTACTTCTCCTGGGCCTCCTGGTCGTAGTAGACCAGGTCCTGACCGGAGGCCGCGGAGTGCGCCTTCAGGTCGTAGTCGGTGCGGTTGGCCACGCCCTCCAGCTCGGAGAACTCGCTGCCGCCGAAGTTGAAGCGGTACTCGATGTCAGCGGTGCGCTTCGAGTAGTGGGACAGCTTCTCCGCCGGGTGGTCGTACCAGCGCATGTTCTCCTCGCGGAGACCCAGGCCGCGGTACCAGTTCCACCGCTCCTGCATCCAGTATTCCTGCCACTGGTCGTCCTCGCCCGGCTTGACGAAGAACTCCATCTCCATCTGCTCGAACTCGCGGGTGCGGAAGATGAAGTTGCCGGGCGTGATCTCGTTGCGGAAGGACTTGCCCATCTGCGCGATACCGAACGGGGGCTTCTTGCGCGACGAGGTCTGCACCATGGCGAAGTTGGTGAAGATGCCCTGGGCGGTCTCGGGGCGCAGGTACGCCTTCGAGCCGGTGTCCTGGGTCGGGCCGAGGTGGGTCTCCAGCATGCCGGAGAACTGCTTCGGCTCGGTGAACTGGCCCTTCACACCGCAGTGCGGGCAGTTGATGTCGGCCAGGCCGTTCTCGGGGAGGCGGCCGTGCTTGGCCTCGTACGCCTCTTCCAGGTGGTCGGCGCGCTGGCGCTTGTGACAGGAGGTGCACTCGGTCAGCGGGTCGGAGAACGTGGCGACGTGGCCCGAGGCCACCCAGACCTCGGGGGCCAGGATCACGGAGGAGTCGAGGCCGACGACGTCCTCACGCCCGGTGACCATGGCCTTCCACCACTGGCGCTTGATGTTCTCCTTGAGCTCGACACCGAGCGGGCCGTAGTCCCAGGCAGCCCTGGAGCCGCCGTAGATGTCACTGCACGGGTAAACGAAGCCACGGCGCTTGCTCAGGCTGACGATGGTTTCGATCTTGTCGGCGGCCACGGTGCTCTCTTCATTACGAGGACGAACGCGAATGCCTCAGGTTACCGGCGCCCGCACCCCCCCTTTCAAATCGGGTATGCCCTTCCGCGGCCCCGGCTACCCCTCCCACCAGGCTTTTTGACAACGGTTTCCATCTTTGATGAAAATGGATGTCATGAACGTACGACGCCTGATACCCACCACCGCCCTCGCCGCCGCCGTCGCCCTGGGCGCGACGGCCCTCACCGCCTGCTCCGGCACGGCCGGCGCGGCCGGCACCGCGGACGGAAAGCTGCACGTCACGGCGTCGTTCTACCCCCTGCAGTTCCTCGCCGAGCAGATAGGCGGGGACCACGTGAAGGTCGACACCCTGACCAAGCCGGGCGTCGAACCGCACGACCTGGAGATCACCCCGAAGCAGACCGGGCAGCTCTCCGAGTCGGACGTGGTCCTCTACCTCAAGTCGCTCCAGCCCGCCGTGGACAAGGCCGTCGCCCAGTCCGGCGTGAAGAACATCGTGGACGCGGCCACGCTCACCAAGCTCGAGAAGCACGGCACCTCCGGCGAGGAGGACCACGACCACGCCGCCGAGGGCCACGACGACGACCACGGCCACGAGCACTCCCACGGCGAGGCCGGCGAGGACCCGCACGTCTGGCTCGACCCCGTCAAGTACGCGGAGATCGCCAAGGGGTTCGGCGCCGCCCTGGAGAAGGCCGACCCCGGCCACGCGGCGGACTACAAGAAGAACACCGCCGACCTCGTCGCCAAACTGGGCGCGCTGGACACCGAGTTCAAGGACGGCCTGAAGAACACGGCCTCCAGGACCTTCATCACCACCCACTCCGCCTTCGGCTACCTCGCCGAGCGCTACGGCCTCGACCAGGAGGGGATCTCCGGCGTCGACCCCGAGTCCGAGCCCAGCCCGGCCCGGATGAAGGACCTCCAGGCCATCGCGAAGAAGGACAATGTGACGACCGTGTTCTTCGAGACCCTGGCCAGCGACAAGACGGCCAAGACCCTCGCCCGGGACACCGGCCTGCAGACGGACGTCCTCGACCCGCTCGAGGGCATCACCGACACGTCCCAGGGCGCCGACTACTTCGAGGTCATGCGGTCCAACCTGAAGAACCTCCAGAAGGCACTCGGAACCAAGTGATGACAGCAGCAACGGAGGCGCGAGCCATGCAGTCAACGCCCCGGCCGGCGGAAGACGACCGGCCCGTCATATCCCTGCGCGGGGCCACGGCCTCGCTCGGCTCGCGCCCCGTGCTGCGCGGGGTCGACCTCACCGTCCGCCGCGGCGAGGTCGTCGCCCTGCTCGGCGCCAACGGCTCCGGCAAGTCCACGGCCGTCCGCGCCGTCGTCGGCCAGGTCCCCCTCACCGACGGCGCCCTGACCCTCTTCGGCACCGACTTCAAACGCTTCCGCCAGTGGTCGCGCATCGGGTACGTCCCCCAGCGCACCACCGCCGCCAGCGGCGTCCCGGCCACCGTCCGGGAGGTCGTCTCCTCCGGCCGCCTCGCCCGCTCCCGCTTCGGGATCCTGCGCAAGGCCGACAAGGCCGCCGTCGAGCGGGCCCTGGCCCTGGTCGACATGGACGGCTACGCCGACGCCTCGGTCAACGCCCTCTCCGGCGGGCAGCACCAGCGCGTGCTGATCGCCCGGGCCCTCGCCGTCGAACCCGAACTGCTGATCATGGACGAGCCGATGGCCGGCGTGGACCTGGCCAACCAGGAGGTCCTCGCGAACGCCCTGCGCGAGCAGGTCGCCGCCGGGACCACCGTCCTCCTCGTCCTGCACGAGCTGGGCCCGCTGGAACCCCTGATCGGCCGCGCCGTCGTGCTGCGCGACGGCTGCGTCGTCCACGACGGCCCGCCGCCGGAGGCCGTCGGGCAGCACGCCCTGCCCGGCCACGACCACGTACACCCCCACGCGGCGCACGACGCCGAGCCCCTGCGGACGGGACTGCTGAGCTGATGGACCTCCTGCACTACGCCTTCATGCAGCGCGCGCTGATCGCCGCCGCGCTGGTCGGCATCACCGCACCCGCGATCGGCACGTACCTCGTCCAGCGCCGCCAGGCCGTCATGGGCGACGGCATCGGCCACGTCGCCATGACCGGCGTCGCCCTCGGCTTCCTGCTCAACACCAGCCCCGTCTGGATGGCCACCCTGGTCGCCGTCGCCGGCGCGGTCGGCATGGAGCTGATCCGCTCCCGCGGCAAGACCAGCGGCGACATCGCGCTCGCCATGCTCTTCTACGGCGGCCTGGCCGGCGGCGTCATGATCATCAACCTGGCGCCCGGCGGCTCCACCGCCAACCTCAGCAGCTACCTCTTCGGCTCGATCACCACCGTCTCGGCCGAGGACATCACCGCCGTGGTGATCCTCGCCGCCTTCGTCATCGCCGTCACCCTCGGCCTTCGCCGCCAGCTCTTCGCGATCAGCCAGGACGAGGAGTTCGCCCGCGTGACCGGCCTGCCGGTACGGGCGCTGAACCTGCTGATGGCCGTCACCGCCGCCGTCACCGTCACCGTGGCCATGCGCATCGTGGGCCTGCTGCTGGTCAGCGCCATGATGGTGATCCCCGTCGCCGCCGCCCAGCGGGTCACCCGCGGCTTCGCCGCGACCCTGTCGCTGGCCATGGCGATCGGCGTGGTGGTCTCCCTGAGCGGCACCGCCGCCACGTACTACATCGACGCGCCGTCCGGCGCCACGATCGTGCTGCTCGCGATCGCGGTCTTCGTCGTCACGACGGCCCTGTCCACGCCCATGGCCAGGCGCCGCGCCAAGGCCGCCCGCGCCGCCCAGGAGGTCTGCGTCCAGGACGACGTGAAGGTCTAGGGGCCGCGCGGCCGCCTGGCACAATGGCGGCAGGCCGAAACGAGGAGGAACCGGTGGCGACTGCGCCTGGCGAGACGGGTACCGCGCCAGTACGAGGGCGATCCACCCGGCAGCGGGCAGCCGTGGCGGCGGCGCTGGACGAGGTGGACGAGTTCCGCAGCGCCCAGGAGCTGCACGACATGCTCAAGCACCGCGGTGATTCCGTGGGCCTGACCACCGTCTACCGCACGCTTCAGTCCCTGGCGGACGCGGGCGAGGTCGACGTGCTGCGCACCAGCGACGGCGAGTCCGTGTACCGGCGCTGCTCCACCGGCGAGCACCACCACCACCTGGTCTGCCGCAAGTGCGGCAAGGCCGTCGAGGTGGAGGGCCCGGCCGTGGAGAAGTGGGCGGAGTCGATCGCGGCGGAGCACGGCTACGTGAACGTGGCGCACACCGTGGAGATCTTCGGCACCTGCGCCGACTGCGCGGCCGCCGGCTAGACCGAAAAGGTCGGATTCCGGTCGGCGACCGATCGGAATCCGGCCGATCTCGCCGGCTCAGGCGCGCGGCAGCTTCCGGGCGCAGAGCTCCCTGATCCGGTCGAGGTCCTCGGGGACGAGCGCGGCCCGCTTGGGGATCGAGGCCAGGGCCCCGTCCGCGCAGACGAACACGAACAGGTTCCGGGTCTCCGCCCATGCCCGGTGGTCCTCCCACGGGGCGTCCTCCACCGTCCCGTCGGGCCGGTGCGTCCTGAACCCCCGCCCGTCGATCACGCACCGGTACTCGGGGTGGACCGCGACCGACCGGTACATCCGTCGCGCGAGCCGCCATCCGCCGAACAGCAGGACGCCGGCACCGGCCAGCACGGACACCGCGCCGGCGAGGGCCAGCTCGGGCGGCCCCATCGGCCGGTCCTCCCGGATCACGATGAACGCGAACCCCGCGAGCGGGAACAGCAGCAGGTAGAGCAGCAGCTCCTTGCGGCCGCCCGGCGCCGTCACCGCGCGCCAGCGCAGCATCTCCCGGATGTCCCGGCGCTCCACGCAGTAGTGCAGCTCCACCGCCCGGTCAGTCATGTCCATGGCGGCGGAGCCTAGCGGAGGGTTCAGTTCCCGGTGCCCTCGGGCTGGTTCGGGACCGCGCCGCCGAAGCGCCGGTCGCGCTGCGCGTACTCCAGGCAGGCGTCCCAGAGGTTGCGGCGGTCGAAGTCCGGCCACAGCACGTCCTGGAAGACCATCTCGGCGTACGCGCTCTGCCAGATCAGGTAGTTGGAGGTGCGCTGCTCGCCGCTGGGGCGCAGGAACAGGTCCACGTCCGGCATGTCCGGGTAGTAGATGTACTTGGCGAAGGTCTTCTCGTTGACCTTCGACGGGTCCAGCTTGCCGGCGGCCACGTCGCGGGCGATGGCCTGCGCCGCGTCCGCGATCTCGGCGCGGCCGCCGTAGTTGACGCAGAAGTACAGGGTCATGGCGTCGTTGTCGACGGTCTGCTCCTGCGCGATCTGGAGCTCCTGGACGACGGACTTCCACATCTTCGGCATCCGGCCGACCCAGCGGATCCGGATGCCGAGCTCGTTCATCTCGTCGCGGCGGCGCCGGATGACGTCGCGGTTGAAGTTCATGAGGAAGCGGACCTCGTCCGGCGTGCGCTTCCAGTTCTCCGTCGAGAAGGCGTAGAGGGAGAGGTTCTTGACGCCCATCTCCAGGCAGCCCTTGAGCACGTCGAGGACGACGCCCTCGCCGACCTTGTGGCCCTCGGTGCGCGGCAGGCCGCGCTCCTTGGCCCAGCGGCCGTTGCCGTCCATGACGATGGCCACGTGGTTCGGGACCAGTTCGCCGGGGATCTTCGGCGGGCGCGCACCGGACGGGTGCGGCTCGGGAACCTTGTACTCGCGGCGAGAGCGTCCCAGAATCCCGCGTCGTGCCATGTGCCCAGCTCCTATTTCTCGACGTATCGGAGGGAGCGTAGCCCGCGCTCCAGATGCCAGTGCAAATAGGCCGAGACCAGCCCGCTGCCCTCCCGCGCGTGGCGGGCCTCGCAGGCGTCCGCGTGCTTCCAGTCGCCCGTCAGCAGGGCACTGAGCAGGGCGATGGCCTCCGACGAGGGTACGACGGAGCCCGGCACCCGGCAGTCGCCGCATATGACCCCGCCGGCGGCGACGGAGAAGTGCCGGTTGGGGCCGTGGATCCCGCACTTCGCGCAGTCCTCGAAGCTGGGGGCGTAGCCGTTGACGGCGAGGGAGCGCAGCAGGAAGGCGTCGAGGATCAGGTGCGGCTCGTGCTCGCCCCGGGAGAGCGTGCGCAGGGCTCCGACCAGCAGCAGGTACTGCTGTACGGCGGGCTCGCCCTCGTTCTCGGTGAAGCGCTCGGCGGTCTCCAGCATGGCCGTGCCCGCGGTGTAGCGGGCGTAGTCGGTGGCGATGCCGTTGCCGTAGGGGGCGATGATCTCGGTCTGGGTGCACAGCGGCAGGCTGCGGCCGATCAGCTCGCTGCCGCGGGCGAAGAACTGCACGTCGGCGTGGGAGAAAGGTTCCAGCCCGGCGCCGAACTTGGACTTGGTGCGCCGTACGCCGCGGGCGACGGCCCGGACGCGGCCGTGGCCGCGGGTGAGGAGCGTGATGATGCGGTCCGCCTCACCCAGCTTCTGGGTGCGCAGCACGATGCCGTCGTCGCGGAACAGACTCATGGCCCCATTGTCCCCCGGGCGCGGACAGCGCTGACCCCCGCCCGGACCGTGTCCGGGCGGGGGTCGGCACCCCTTGGGAGGATCAGCAGGCGGGCGTACCCGCGTCGTCGGCCTTCTCGGCCGACTTCTCGGCCGTCTTCACGGCCGACTTCTCGGCGGCCTTCTCGGCGGCCTTCTCGGCGCCGGCCGGGGCGGCCGCCGGCTGGGCGGGCACCGCGACCTCGGCCTTGGCCTCGGCCACCACATCGGCGGGGGCCTTGGCGGCGGTCTGGGCGTCGTCCTTGGCCAGGCCGTTGAAGATCAGGTTGAGGACGATCGCGGCCGTGGCACCGAGGGTGACACCGCTGTCGAGCAGCGAGGCGACGTCCGGGCTGACGTGCTTGTCGAAGAAGAGCGGGGCGGTGTCGGGGAAGAGCGCGAGGGCGATCGAGACGCCGACGATCAGCGCGTTCTTCTCCTCCTTGAGGTCCACCTTGGCGAGGGTCTGGATGCCGGCCAGGGCGACCATGCCGAACATCACGGTGGCGGCGCCGCCGAGGACGCCCGGCGGGACGGAGGCGACGATCGCGGCGGCCTTCGGGATGAGACCGAGGACGATCATGAACACGCCGGCGGCCACGACCACGAAGCGGCTCTTGACCTTGGTCATGCGGACCAGGCCGACGTTCTCGGCGAAGGCGACGTACGGGAAGGAGTTCAGGACGCCGCCGAGGGCGGTCGCGGCACCGTCGGCGCGCAGGGCGCGGGCCACGGTCTCGCTGTCGACCTCCTTGCCGACGATGTCGCCGACCGCGTAGGTGTCACCGGTGGTCTCGACCATGGTGATCAGCATGACGATCAGCATGAGGAAGATCGGGAACCATTCGAACTTCGGGGCGCCGAAGTGGAAGGGCGTGGTGACGCCGAGCCAGTCGGACTGGCCGACGTTGCCGAACTTGGCGTCGCCGAGCGCGAAGGCCGCGGCGGTGCCGCCGACCAGGCCGAGCAGGATGCTGATGCTGCGCAGGAAGGGCCCGCCGAACTTCATCAGGACCAGGATGAAGAGCATCGTGCCGCCGGCGTACGCCAGCTGCGTCGGCACACCGCCGTCGGCGAGGGTGGGGACGCCGCCGACCGCGTCCCGGAGGCCGACCGGGATCAGGACGATGCCGAGGACGGTGATCACCGAGCCGGTGACCACGGGCGGGAAGAGCCGCATGACCGCCCGGAACGCGTTGGCGGGCAGCCAGGCGAAGGCGAAGGTGGCGATACCGGCGGTGATGACCGCGCCGTAGATGACCAGCAGCGCGGCGGTGCCGCCGCCGGCGCCGAGGCCGATGGCGATCATCGGGGACACGGCGGTGAAGGTGACGCCCTGGATCAGCGGCAGTCGCGCGCCGATCCTGCCGATGCCGAAGGCCTGGATGATCGAGGCGATACCGCAGGTGAAGAGGTCCGCGTTGATCAGGTAGACCAGCTGTTCAGGGCTCAGCTTGAGTGCGCTGCCCACGATGATCGGGACGATCACCGCGCCGGCGTAGAAGGCGAGTACGTGCTGGAAGCCGTACAGCGCGAGCTTGGGGAGGGGGAGCACCTCGTCGACCGGGTGCGTGCTCTGCTCTCCGCTTGCGGAAAGCCGGGCGGCGACACGTGCCATCTCTGCCTTGCCCTTCAAGGTAGGTAACTGAGAGGAATCTGGTTGTCCCTGGCCGGAGTGGGTCGCTAACCCGTTGATCCGCCGGGGTTGTCAGTGGAAACACGCGAATCTCGTCGTCGTGTGACCGGAATTGAACGCCTGTGGAAGTGCTCACAGATATCGTCGACTTCGACAAAGTGTTGACGTTTCGGGACGTTCGATCTGGAGGTTCCTCCAGTGGCGGACGCCCGCGCGGAGGAGTATGGGGCGACCGGCCCCGAACGCCTCGTTCCCGCTGCACACCTGCGAAGTTCCCGGTCCTGACAGGCGATTACCGGGTTCACAAGTCTTCGGTCACGCAAATCAGAGGGTCTAATTCCGGCCGTCCGAAATGCGGAAATCTTGTACGGAAGTAGGGACTCCACCTCTTTCACGGGAAAAACTACCGGTCGGTTCACCCCCGCGAGGCCGGATCGTTACCTCCCGGAACTCCGCATGCCGGAATTCCGCCCGGAAAACGCCCGGGCCCGGCGGAAATCCGCCGGGCCCGGACCCTCGTACGTGCTCCTCCTACGGTGCGCGGACCGCCGACAGCAGCCCGGCGACCTCGTCCGCGGTCATCCGCAGCGCCGCGCCGACGGTGGCCAGCACCTCGCGCTCGGCCGGGATGTAGGGCCCGTCCGCGAGCGCGATCCGGGCGCCCTGGAGCAGGATCGACTCCCGCCCCGGCCCCGCCAGGTGCGGGGCGAGCGGCTCCAGCGCCTCGTGGAGCTCGATCGACAGCGCGGCCCCGCAGCACTCGGGGCCGTCGTACAGCCCCAGCCGGCCCTCGTCGGTGGCCAGCGCGTCCACGAGGGACTCCAGCTGCTCCGCGGTGCAGTCCTGGAACCCGGCGGCCCGTACGGCCGACACGGCGGCCTCCAGCGCGCTGCGCGAGGCGGTCCCGCCCGCCGCGAGCACGGCCAGCGCCACGGTGTGCTGGGCGTCGCGCAGCAGGGCCGAGAAGCGGGTGGTGGTCAGGTGGTCCAGCACGTCGGTGTCGAAGCGCTGCCGGCAGCCCTGGCACTCGACGACCGGCCCGGCCTGACCGCGCGGCAGCAGCGGCACGCCGAGCACGGTGAAGCGCCGGCGCCCGGTGCGCCTGCGGTAGTTGCGGTCACCGCCGCAGTCGGGGCAGAAGAACTCCCCGTCTCCCACGGTGTTCCAGGTGGTGCGGATGCCCCAGACGGTCAGCTTCCGGCCGTCCCCACCCCGAACTGGCAGCACGTCGCACCTCCATAACCTTCCGGCGGCACCGCCGGGTTGGCGTGATGTTAGCCACATCGGTGAGGCTGCGTCAGTCGTGCGACAAGACAACATCTCGCGGGGGCGGGAGTTGGCCGAAGTGCGCCCCCGCCGCTCCGCTTTCCCTACCCTCTGCGGCATGAACGAGAAGTCCTGTCTGGTGACCGGAGCCGCGAGCGGCATCGGCCGGGCCACGGCCCTGCTGCTGGCCCGCTCCGGGGCCCGGGTGACCGCGTCCGACGTCAACGGCCCCGGCCTGGAGTCCCTGCGCGCGCTGCTCGCCGGGGAGGGGCACGGGATCACGACCGTGACCGGTGACGTGTCCGATCCCGGGGCCAACCACTCGATGGTCGCGGCGGCCGTCGCCGCGTACGGGCGGCTCGACGTCGCCGTGGCGAACGCCGGGGTGCTCCCCCTTTCGGACGTACGCGAGACCACCCCCGAGGACTGGGACCACGTCATGGCGGTCGACGGCCGGGGCATGTTCCTGACCTGCAAGTACGCCATCGAGGCGATGACCGCGCAGCGGCCGGCCGGCGGGGCGCTGGTCTGCGTGTCCTCGATCTCGGGGGTGGCCGGGCAGGCCCGCCAGGCCGCGTACGGGCCGGCGAAGTTCGTGGCCTCGGGGCTGACCAAGCACCTGGCGGTGGAGTGGGCGGCGCACGGGATCCGCGTCAACGCGGTGGCGCCCGGAACCATCCGCACGGAGCGGGTGCTGGCGCTGGACGACGAGCCGGGCGGCCCGGAGTACCTCGCGGAGGTCGCGGCGGCCCACCCGATGGGCCGGCTCGGCGAGCCGGAGGAGGTGGCCCGCGTCATCGCCTTCCTGGCCTCCGACGCGGCCTCCTTCGTGACCGGTGCGGTCCTTCCCGTGGACGGCGGCTACCTGGCCCGCTGAACGGCCCCGGGAACGACGCGGCCCCGCCCCTCCGGCGGGAGGGGCGGGGCCGCGTACGGGTGGACTAGCGGCCCGCGCGGTTGACGGCGGAGATGACCGCCTTCAGGGAGGCGCGGGTGGTGTTGGCGTCGATGCCGATGCCCCACAGGACCCGGCCGTCGATCGCGCACTCGATGTACGAGGCGGCCACGGCGGAGGCGCCCTCGCTCATCGTGTGCTCGGTGTAGTCCAGCAGGCGGGCGTCGACGCCGATGCCGGCCAGCGCGTCGAAGAAGGCCGAGATCGGACCGTTGCCGGTGCCGTTCAGGACCGTCTCGACGCCGTCCACGACGGCCTCGACGGTCAGCGTGTCGGTGCCGTCCTTGTCGGTGGCGGTCGAGCCGGAGCGCAGCTGGATGCGGCCCCACGGGTTCTCGGGGTTGGGCAGGTACTCGTCCGAGAAGACGTCCCAGATCGCCTTCGGCGTGACCTCGCCGCCCTCGGCGTCGGTCTTGGCCTGGATGATCCGCGAGAACTCGATCTGCATGCGGCGCGGCAGGTCCAGCTTGTGGTCGTTCTTCAGGACGTACGCGATGCCGCCCTTGCCGGACTGCGAGTTGACCCGGATGACCGCCTCGTAGGAGCGGCCGACGTCCTTGGGGTCGATCGGCAGGTACGGGACCGCCCACTCGATGTCGTCCACGGTCTTGCCCTGGGCGGCCGCGTCGGCCTCCATGGCGTCGAAGCCCTTCTTGATGGCGTCCTGGTGGGAGCCGGAGAAGGCGGTGTAGACCAGGTCGCCCGCGTAGGGGTGGCGCGGGTGGACCTCCATCTGGTTGCAGTACTCGCTGGTGCGGCGGATCTCGTCGATCTGGGAGAAGTCGATCTGCGGGTCGATGCCCTGCGAGAACAGGTTCATGCCCAGGGTGATCAGGTCGACGTTGCCGGTGCGCTCGCCCTGCCCGAACAGGCAGCCCTCGATGCGGTCGGCGCCGGCCATCAGGGCCAGCTCGGCGGCGGCGACGGCGGTGCCGCGGTCGTTGTGCGGGTGCACGGAGATGCAGACGTGCTCGCGGCGGGTCAGGTTGCGGGCCATCCACTCGAAGCGGTCCGCGTGGGTGGACGGCGTCGAGCGCTCCACGGTGGCGGGCAGGTTCAGGATGATCTCGCGGCCCTCGCCCGGCTGCCAGACGTCGCAGACGGCCTCGCAGACCTCCAGGGCGAAGTCCAGCTCGGTGTCGGTGAAGATCTCCGGGCTGTACTGGTAGCCGAAGACGGTCTCGGGGCCCAGCAGCTTCTCGGCGTACTCCATGACCAGGCGGGTGCCGTCGACGGCGATCTGCTTGATCTGCTCCTTGGAGCCGCGGAAGACGACCCGGCGGAAGGTCGGGGCGGTCGCGTTGTACAGGTGCACGGTGGCGCGCTTGGCGCCGACCAGCGACTCGACGGTCCGCTCGATCAGGTCCTCGCGGGCCTGGGTCAGTACGGAGATGGTGACGTCGTCCGGGATCGCGCCCTCTTCGATGATGGAGCGCACGAAGGCGAAGTCGGTCTCACCGGAGGACGGGAAGCCGACCTCGATCTCCTTGTAGCCCATGCGCACCAGCAGGTCGAACATCTCGCGCTTGCGGGCGGGGGTCATCGGGTCGATCAGCGACTGGTTGCCGTCGCGCAGGTCGGTGGAGAGCCAGCGGGGAGCCTTGGTGATGCGGGCGTCCGGCCAGGTGCGGTCGGGGATGTCCACCTGCTCGTACTCGCCGTACTTGTGGATCGGCATCCCGGAGGGCTTCTGGGTGTGGGTCGCGTTCGTGATGGGCGTGGGGCGACCGACAAAAGTGTGCTGGCTCATGGCGTTGGGCTCCTCGCGTGTCCGCGTGTAGTTCGCTGAACGGCCGACGGCGGTCGTAAAAACCGCAACACCAAACTCCGCGGGGAGGGGGCCGGCCTACGACTACAGACCCTCGCCGCGGCAGCTAAGGAGAAGCAGCCCGAAACGCATGATGGGCCGAGCCTAACCGAGCCGCGCCGTATCGCGAGGACCTGTTTCAGTATGCAAGACCCGGGTGCCCGATTTGCACCCTTTGTGAGCTATGACTCCTTCTACGGGTCCAGGTCAGGGTGATCCGTCAACACGGCGCGTCAGGTTTGAGACAACCGAATGAATCATGGTCGCCGGTAGTGACAGCGTCATGACCCACTGCCACATTGCCGTGCATGGATGCCTTCATTTCCCCTGTCCACACCCCCCACCGCCCCGTCTTCTGCACCGTCGTGCCGCCGCACCTGCTCCGCAAGGCCGCCCAGTCCGCGGACAGCGCGCGGGCCGAAGCCGCCCTGCGCACCCTCGAACACGACAGCGGCCTGCGCGAGCGGCGGCAGGTCAACGCCCTCAGGGGGATCGTCCCGTCCCTGGCCGACGCGCCCGCCGAAGGGCCCGCCCGGACGGTGTACGACGCCCAGCACCGCACCCGGCTGCCCGGGAAGAAGGTCCGCGCGGAGGGCTCCGAACCGGTCAAGGACGCCACCGTCAACCGCGCCTACGCCGGCCTCGGCGCGACCTACGAACTGTTCCTCAAGGCCTTCGGACGGCACTCCATCGACGACTCCGGGCTGCCGCTGGACGCGACCGTCCACTACGGCCAGGACTACAACAACGCCTTCTGGGACGGCCGCCAGATGGTCTTCGGCGACGGCGACGGCGACCTGTTCCTCGACTTCACGGTGTCGGTGGACGTCATCGGGCACGAGCTGGCCCACGGCGTCACCCAGTACACGGCCAACCTCGACTACCACGGCCAGTCCGGGGCGCTCAACGAGTCCATGTCGGACGTCTTCGGCTCGCTGATCAAGCAGTACTCCCTGGACCAGACCGCCGACCAGGCGGACTGGCTGATCGGCGCCGGACTGCTGGGTCCGAACGTCACCGGGGTCGCGCTGCGCTCCATGAAGGCACCGGGCACCGCGTACGACGACGACGAGCTCGGCAAGGACCCGCAGCCCGCGACCATGGACGACTACGTGAACACCTCGCGCGACAACGGCGGCGTCCACATCAACTCCGGGATCCCCAACCACGCCTTCTACATCGCGGCCACCGAGCTCGGCGGCAAGGCCTGGGAGCGGGCCGGGCGGATCTGGTACGACACGCTGACCGGCGGACAGCTGGGCGAGAAGGCCTCCTTCAAGGACTTCGCCCGGCTGTCGACGGCCGCGGCCGTCGCCCGGTACGGCGAGGGCGGCGCGGAGCACCAGGCCCTCCAGAAGGCCTGGTCGGCCGTCGGCCTGGCCTAGGCCGTGGCGCCCTCCTCGGGTAGAAGGGGCACCATGCGGATCGAAGTGGTGCGGACGGGCGGTTTCGCGGGGATCGAGCGCCGGGCCGAGGTGGACACCTCGGGCCGGCCCGACGAGGAGGAGTGGCAGGCGCTGGCCCTGCTGGCGCTGCGCCCGGACCCCCGGGCCGGCCAGGGGCCGGGCGGGGTCCGGGACGGCTTCTCGTACCGGATCACGGTGGACGGGCGGACGGTGTCCTGCCAGGACCCCCACCTGTCGGACGCCCAGCGCAGCCTGGTCTCCCGGGTGCTCAAGGAGGGCGCGTAGCGGGCACCCCCGGCCCGGGAAAGGGGATGCCCCGGTCGTGGTGGTCCTGCTTGGATGACCGGATGACTGAAACGATCTTGGCCGCCCTGGAGCAGTACTACGACGCCGTCCCCCGCCGGGGCGGTGCGCGGGGCGAGGACTTCGGGCCGCTGACCCTGTTCGTGCAGGAGGGACAGGGCTGGCAGTACTACGCGCGGCCCGCGCTCGGCGGCGCCGACGCGACCGCCGCCGACGTGCTCAAGGTGCTGGAGAGGCAGCGGGAGCTGAAGGTACCGGAGTCCTTCGAGTGGGTGGCCGAAACCACCCCCTCGCTGCGGGCCGCCGTGGAGGCCGCCGGGCTGCACGTGCACGCCCACCCCCTGATGGCACTGGACGCCGGCGCCGAGCCGCTCCCGCCGCACCCCGAGGTCCGGCTGCTCGGCGCCGACGACCCGCTGCTGCGGGCCGCCGTGACCGTACCGGCGCTGGCCTTCCGCGAGCCGGGCACGGCCCTGGGCACGGCGGGCCCGGCGGAGCTGGCGGCGGCCGTCGCGGACCCGGGGTCCGAGGAACACCGGGCCCGCGTGTCGGCGATGCTCGCGGACGGCCGCACCGCGATGGCCGCGGCCGTGCGCGACGGGCAGGTGCTCTGCGCCGGCCAGTACAACCCGGTCGGCGACGTCGCCGAGGTCGTCGGCGTCGGCACCCTGCCCACCGCCCGGCGCCAGGGGCTGGCCCTCGGGGTGACGGCCGCCCTGGTCGCCGAGGCCCGCGCCCGGGGCGCCCGTACGGTCTTCCTGTCGGCCGGGGACGAGGACGTGGCCCGGATCTACGCCCGCGCCGGGTTCCGGCGGGTGGGCACGGCCCTGATCGCGGAGCCGGCGGCGGGCTGAACCCGGGCAGGGTTTGCCGGTTCGGCAACGGAAGTTGCCCGGGCGGTGGCCGCGGCGCAGCATCGGCCGTACCGGCAGACCCTCCCCCGGCCACCACCGGGGGACCCATGGAAGAGGCCCCGCATGTCCCGGCACCAGCACCACCAGCACCACCAGCACCAGGAGCAGCACCCCGACGGCGCGAGCGAGGGCTGGTGGGACGCCCGCTACCGCGAGAGCGACCGCATCTGGAGCGGCAGGGCCAACGAGGTCCTGGTCCGCGAGGCGTCCGGCCTCACCCCCGGCAGCGCCCTCGACCTCGGCTGCGGCGAGGGCGCCGACGCCGTGTGGCTGGCCCGGCAGGGCTGGCGGGTCACCGGCACCGACATCTCCGGGGTGGCCCTCGCGCGGGCGGCCGGGCACGCCGCCGACGCGGGGCTCGGCAACCGCGTCGACTGGCAGCGGCACGACCTGGCCGAGTCCTTCCCCGACGGGGAGTTCGACCTGGTCTCCGCGTGCTTCCTGCACTCGTACGGGGACTTCCCGCGCGAGCGGATCCTGCGCACGGCCGCCTCCGCCGTGGCACCCGGCGGGATCCTGCTCATCGCCGGGCACGCGGGCGGGCCGTCCTGGGACCCGGACGCGCACGCGGACATCCGCTTCCCGATCCCGGACGAGGTGCTCGCGGACCTGGAGCTGCCGGAGGGCGCCTGGGAGGTGCTGCTCTCGGCCGAGCACGAGCAGGCCCTGACGGCCCCCGACGGCCGGCCGGGGACCCGCCGGGACAACGCGCTGAAGCTGCGGCGCGTCGCCTGACGGCTAGAAGCCGAGCTTGCGCAGCTGCTTGGGGTCGCGCTGCCAGTCCTTGGCGACCTTCACGTGCAGGTCGAGGAAGACCGGCGTGCCGAGCAGCGCCTCGATGTGCTTGCGCGACTTCATGCCGACCTCCTTCAGGCGCGAGCCCTTCGGGCCGATGATGATGCCCTTCTGGCTGGGGCGCTCGATGTAGACGTTGGCGTGGATGTCCAGCAGCGGCCGGTCCGCGGGCCGGTTCTCGCGCGGGATCATCTCCTCGACGACGACCGCGATGGAGTGCGGCAGCTCGTCGCGCACGCCCTCCAGGGCGGCCTCGCGGATCAGCTCCGCGACCATCACCATCTCGGGCTCGTCGGTGAGGTCGCCCTCCGGGTACAGCGGCGGGCTCTCGGGCAGCAGCGGTGCGATCAGGTCGGCCAGCAGCTGCACCTGGGTGTCGCCGACCGCCGAGACGGGGACGATCTCGGCCCACTCGATGCCGAGCTCGGCGCCGAGCTGGTGAATGGCGAGGAGCTGCTCGGCCAGCTGCTTGGACTCGACCAGGTCGGTCTTGGTGACGATGGCGATCTTGGGGGTCTTCTTGATCCCCGCGAGCTCCTTGGCGATGAACTTGTCGCCGGGGCCGAGCTTCTGGTCGGCGGGCAGGCAGAAGCCGATGACGTCGACCTCGGCCCAGGTGGTGCGCACCACGTCGTTGAGGCGCTCGCCGAGGAGCGTGCGCGGCTTGTGCAGACCGGGGGTGTCGACCAGCACCAGCTGCGCGTCCGGGCGGTGCACGATGCCGCGGACGGTGTGGCGGGTGGTCTGCGGCCGGTTGGAGGTGATCGCGACCTTGGTGCCCACGAGCGCGTTGGTCAGGGTCGACTTGCCCGCGTTGGGGCGGCCGACGAAGCAGGCGAAGCCCGCGCGGTGCGGGGCGGTGGGCTCGGGGGAACGATCGCTCATACGGGCCATTCTCCCCGATGCGGCCCCCCGCGCCGACCAGACCACCGCCGACGGGCCCCGAGGCCGCCCCTGCCCCGGCCGCCGCGGCCCGCCCCGGGCCGTGGGGGTGGCTCCCGCCAAGCGCGTCAAAGGGGGGCCAGCGTCAGGGTGAGGAGCGCCCGGTAGGTGCCCGGCGGGGTGTACGCGGGGAGCGTGAGGGTGAGCGCGGCGTCGACGGTGGCGGTTCCGGCCGCACCCGTGGCCAGGACGGCACCCTCCGGGCCCGCCTGCCCCGCAGGACCCGCGGCGCAGCCGCCCCGGCAGGACGGGGTCCAGGACGGCACGGCCCCGGGGGCGCTGGCCGCGTCCCGGCCCGTGAAGCCGGTGAGCGTCGCCGTCAGCTTCCACCGCCCGCCGCCGATCCGGGTGTCCTTGACGGTGACCGTGCCGATCCGCCCGGGTGCCGCGCCGCCGCCCCCGTACGCGACCGCCCCCAGGGTCACCGCAGCCCCCGCCTGGGTCAGCGTCAGCGCGCCCGGATCGGGGGCGGAGACCGCGTACGGCGCCGGGGCCGAGCCCCGTGGCGGCGACCAGGCCGGGCCCTCGTACGCCAGCACTCCCGTCGTGGCCCGGTCCGTGACGGGCAGCTCCACCGCCACCGCCCCGCGCCCGTCCGCGGTGGCCTGCGCCCGGTCGGCCGTCGGGGCGGCGGCCGCACGGCCCTCCACGGTCACGGCCGCGCCGGGGGTGAAGCCGGCTCCGGTGACGCGGACCCGGGCGCCGGGCTTGCCGCCGGCCGCTCCGAGGGTGACGCGGCGCAGGTTCATGAGCGGCGGCGGGGCTCCGGGGGGCGCGCACGCCCCGTACCCGGCCTCCGGCGCGGGCGGCGTCACCGGCTCCGCGCCGCGACCGGACGCCCCGTCCCCGACCTCCGGCGCGAAGGCGACCCCGCCCGGCACAGTCGGAGTCACCGTGGCCGGGCCGACGCCCCTCGGCTCCCCGCCGGAGGCGGACGCCCCGCCCCCGGCCGCCGCCGCTCCCTCCGCGGCAGCGGACGGGCACCGCCCCGGCCGCGCCCCCTCCTCGGCCGCCGCCGGTGTGCCCAGCGCGGCCGCCGCGAGCAGCGCCGTACCGGCGGCCGCCGACCATCTCCTGCTCCTGCTGCGCGCGCGTGTCCGCACCTGCCCGCCCCCTCCCCGACAGGGGGTCATTCACGAGCGGGCGGCCGGAGAAGTCAATGCGCGGACCCGGCATCGACTGATGGCCCATCAGAAGATGGCGTGGTCTCCGTCGCCCGGAAGGTGCGCCGGTAGGCCGTCGGGCTGACCCCCAGCGCCGCCTGCACGTGCTTGCGCAGCGACTGCGCCGTCCCGAAGCCCGCCTGCCGCGCCACCGCCTCGACCGGCAGCTCGGTCCGCTCCAGCAGCTGCCGGGCCCGCTCCACCCGCTGCCCGGTGATCCACTCCCCCGGGCTCACCCCGCACTCCTCACGGAACCGACGCGTGAAGGTCCGCACCGACATGGACTCCTGCCGGGCGAGGTCGCTCAGCAGCAGGGGCTCGTGCAGCCGGTCCAGCACCCAGGCCCGCGCGGCCGTGGTGCTGGCGTGCTGCGGCCCGGGCACGGGCCGCTGGACGAACTGGGCCTGTCCGCCCTCGCGGTGGGGCGGTACGACGGTCCTGCGGGCGGTGTCGTTGGCGACGGCCGCGCCGTGGTCGCGGCGCACGATGTGCAGGCACAGGTCAATGCCGGCGGCGACCCCGGCGGAGGTGAGCACGTCCCCGTCGTCGGTGTAGAGCACGTCGGCGTCGACCCGCACGGCCGGGAACATCCGCTGGAAGTGCTCGGCGTAGGCCCAGTGGGTGGTGGCCCGGCGGCCGTCCAGGTACCCGGCGGCGGCCAGGACGTAGCCGCCCGTGCAGATGGACACCATCCGGGTGCCGGGCCGGACGTGGGCGAGGGCCGCCGCCAGCCCGTCGGTCAGCCGGCCCTCGGAGTGCACCGGGCCCAGCTCGTGCGAGGCGGGGACCACGACGGTGTCGGCCGTCGCGAGCAGCTCGGGCCCGTGCTCGACGTACACCGTGAAGTCGGCGTCGGTGGGGACCGGGCCGGGGGCGAGCCCGCAGGTGAGGATCTCGTAGAGGTGCCGCCCCGCCGGATCCTTGGCCCGGCCGAAGATCCGGTGCGGGATGCCGAGCTCGAAGGGCAGCAGCCCGGCGAGGGCGAGGACGACGACACGGTGCGGCTTCTCGACGGTGGCCATGGCCCGATCGTATCGAAGCATGACAGTCAGGCCACTGTCGTACGGTGGCCCGCGGGCCGGAAGCTGTCGGCGTGACCCAGACAGCCCCGAGATCCTCCGCCTCCCCCGCCTCCCCCGCCTCCCCCGCCACCGGCACGCGCGCCCCGCGCGAGCCCGGCCGCGTCCACCGCGCCTGGTTCGCCGCCGCCGTGGCCTTCGTGACGATCATCGGCGCGGCCGCCTTCGCCTCCCTCCCCGGACTGCTCATCGAGCCGCTGCACGCGGAGTTCGACTGGTCGCGCGGCACGATCGGCTTCGCGGTCTCCGTCAACCTGGCGCTCTACGGGCTCACCGCGCCCTTCGCTGCCGCGCTGATGGACCGCTTCGGCATCCGCAAGGTCGTCGCGGTGGCCCTGACCGTGATCGCGGGCGGCTCGCTGGCCACGGTGTGGATGACGGCCGCCTGGCAGCTGGTGCTGTTCTGGGGCGTGCTCGTGGGCCTCGGCAGCGGTTCGATGGCGCTGGCCTTCGCGGCGACGGTGACCAACCGCTGGTTCACCGCCCGGCGCGGCCTGGTCACCGGCATCCTGACCGCGGCCGGCGCCTCCGGCCAGCTGATCTTCCTGCCGCTGCTGTCCTGGCTCGTGGAGAACCACGGCTGGCGCCCGGCCTCGGTCACGGTGGCGCTGGCGGCCCTCGCCGTCGTCCCCTTCGTCTGGCTGCTGCTGCGCGACCACCCGGCCGACGTGGGCCTCGCCCCGTACGGAGGCACGTACGGGCCCAAGCCCGCGCCCGTTCCGGGTGCGGCCCGCCGGGCCGTGACCGTGCTCTTCCGCGCGGCCCGCACCGGCCCGTTCTGGCTGCTGGCGGGCACCTTCGCGATCTGCGGGGCCTCGACCAACGGGCTGGTCCGCACCCACTTCACCCCGGCGGCGCACGACCACGGCATGCCGGTGACGGCCGCCGCCGGACTGCTCGCGGTGATCGGCGTGTTCGACGTGCTCGGCACCATCGCCTCCGGCTGGTTCACCGACCGCTTCGAGGCGCGCCGGCTGCTGGCCGTGTACTACGCCCTGCGCGGGGTGTCCCTGCTGTTCCTGCCGGTGCTGCTGGCGCCGAGCGTGCACCCGCCGATGGTGTTCTTCATCGTCTTCTACGGCCTGGACTGGGTCGCCACCGTCCCGCCGACCATCGCCCTGTGCCGCGAGCACTACGGAGAGGACAGCGCGGTCGTCTTCGGCTGGGTCCTGGCCTCGCACCAGGTGGGCGCGGCCCTGGTGGCGTTCCTCGGCGGGGTCGCCCGCGACGCCCTCGGCTCGTACGACCTGGTCTGGTACGCGGCGGGCGGCCTGTGCGCGGTGGCGGCGCTGATGGCGATGGTCATCCGCCGCCGGACGACCGGGCCCGCGCCGGCGGAGCCCGCTACAGCGGCGGCCGCGTGAGCAGTTCGCGCAGCCAGCGGGCGCGGTCGGCGTCACCGGCCTCCCCGGCGGCGCCGCCGTCCGCGTCGCGGGGGCCCGCGGGGAAGAAGCGGCCCCAGGCGGAGACCCGGCCGATCGCCGCGAGCCGCCAGGCCAGCCGGGCCGCGCGGCGCAGCTCCCCGGGGGTGCGCCCGTCGCCGGTCCACGGCTCCAGGTAGGCGTCGCGCAGCCGGGGCAGCACGTCGGGCCCGTACCGCCGGGCGGCGGCCCGGGCGGGGACCAGCAGGCTGCAGAAGGGGTGGGTGACGGAGGCGTCGCCCCAGTCGAAGAAGGTGTACCGGCCCGGCTCCGGGGCGAAGAGCTGCGCGTCGTGGAGGTCGGAGTGGTCGAGGGTGTCGCCGATGCCGGCCCCCGCGAGTTCCGCGCACCAGCCGGCGAAGCGGGGCCGCAGGGCGTGCAGGGCCCGGCGGTCGGTGTCGTCGAGGGCGGTGTTCTCCTCGACCATCCGGTCCAGGATCCCGGGCAGTGCGGCGGTACGGGCGCCGGGGACGCCGAGCGCCTCGATCTCGGGGGTGTGCGGGAGGAGGGAGCGCTGGAGTTCGGCGTACCGGCCGAGCACCGCCTCCCAGGCGCGCGGGCCGTCGCCCGCGCGGTCCTCGTCCAGGGCCTGCCGGAAGAGCGGGCCGCCGTCCGGCAGCAGGGCCCGGCCCCGGGCGGCGTCGACGGCCAGGGGCCGCAGCACGCTCCCGGGGGCCCAGTCGGCCAGGGCCCGGGTCAGTCCGGCCTCGAAGGCGCTGGCGGGCGGGTTGGCCTTGAACCAGACGGGGCCGCCGTCGCCGACGGAGAACCGGACCAGCACCGACCACGGCCGCAGCCGGACCTGCCGCTGCCCGCTCTCGCGCAGCCCGTGCGCGGCCAGGGCGGCGGCGGCCCAGTCGAGCGCCTCCGCACGCCAGTCGGACCGGTCCCACGGGGTCACGGCCCCGGGGAAGTCCCCGCGGTCCACGGTCTCGCGCGCGTCGGGCTGCATCGGCCCATCACACCACCGCGACGGCGGGCACCGCCATCGGATTCCGCCCCGCCCGGCCGGCGGCCCAGGCGCACCACCGGAGGCCGCGCCGGGCCGGAAGCGGCCGCGAACCGCCGGAGGCCGGGCTCAGGCTCTGGCCGGCCTGCCTGCCGGCGGGGGCGGTGCCCCGGTCGGGCGTACGGGGCCGCGCGCCGAACCGCCGCCCTCCCCCGGACCCGCCCCTCCGCGAAGCCGCCGGAGGCCCCGGCTCAGGCTCCGGCGGGGGTGGTGGACTTCAGGGTGCCGTCGGGGGCGGCGAGGAGGACCGGGGTGTCGGGGCCGCCCAGGTCGCGGACGGCCGCGCGGTCGGCTTCGGCGGGGGCGTCGGCCGCGCTGACGACGGCGGCGGCCTCCAGGGAGTTCGCGCCGCTGGCGACGGCCATGGCGACGGCCGTCTGGAGGGCGCTCAGCTTGAGCGAGTCGAGCTCCACGGTGCCGGCGACGTACGTCCGGCCGGTCTCGTCCCGTACGGCCGCCCCTTCCGGGACTCCGTTGCGGGCCCGCGCGCTGCGCGCCAGCGTGATGATCTTGCTGTCCTCGGGGTCGATCCCGTTGCCCACGGTGCTCTCGCTCATAGGCGAAAGCATAGGGAGCGCCCCGGCGCGGCCGTGCAACGACCCCGCCGGGGCGCTCACCCGCGCCCCCCGCCCCCCGCCGTTCCCCCGTGGAGCAGGACAAACCTAAGCGAAACGTAAGGGACTCCTGGGATCCAAAGGTCCCGTCCCCGCATGACCTTCGACCCTCATCCGTGCGGGACCATCCGCCCCGCACTCCCCGTCACGGCCGGTCGAGCCTCAGCCGCTCCGCCCGCGGCAGCCCCGCCACGACCAGGTCGTACGAGTCCTCCACCAGCTCCCGCACCAGCGCGTCCGGCAGCCCGCCCACCGTCACGGTGTTCCAGTGCCGCTTGTTCATGTGCCAGCCCGGCACGATCGCCGCATGCTCGGCCCGCAGCCGCACGGCCGCCTCCGGCTCGCACTTGAGGTTCACCTTCAGCGGCTCGGCGTCCAGCGCCGACAGGGCGAACATCTTGCCCAGCACCTTGAACACCGAGGTCTCCGGGGTGAAGGGGAACTCCTCCACCGCCGCGTTGAAGCCCAGGCAGAACGCGCGCAGCTCCGCGGGGGTCATTCCCCCTCCTCCCCTTCGGCCGCCGCGGCGGCCACCGGCTCCACCAGCACCGTCACGATCTTGTTCCGGCGTCCCGCCGGGGACTCCGCCGTCAGCCGCAGCGGACGCCCGTCCGGCAGGTCCACCACCGCCGAGGCGCCCGCGATCGGGACCCGGCCCAGCGCCTTGGCCAGCAGCCCGCCGACCGTCTCCACGTCCTCGTCGTCGAAGGCCTCCACCCCGAACAGCTCGCCGAGGTCGGTGATGTCCAGCCGCGCCGTGACCCGGTAGCAGTCCTGGCCCAGCTCCTCCACGGGCGGGATCTCCCGGTCGTACTCGTCGGTGATCTCGCCGACGATCTCCTCCAGGATGTCCTCGATGGTGACGATGCCGGCCGTGCCCCCGTACTCGTCGATCACGACGGCCACGTGGTTGCGGACGGACTGCATCTCGCGCAGCAGGTCCCCGGCGTTCTTGGTGTCGGGCACGAAGACCGCCGGCCGCATCACCGTCGAGACCAGGTCGCCCTCCGCCTCCCGGTTGATGTGCGTGCGGCGGACGAGGTCCTTCAGGTACACCATCCCGACGATGTCGTCCTCGTTCTCCCCGGTGACGGGGATCCGCGAGAAGCCGGACCGCAGCGCGAGCGTCGTCGCCTGCCGGATCGTCTTGTAGCGCTCGATGCAGACCAGGTCGGTGCGCGGCACCATCACCTCGCGCACGAGGGTGTCCCCCAGCTCGAAGACCTGGTGCACCATCCGGCGCTCGTCGTCCTCGATCAGCGATTCCTTCTCCGCGAGGTCCACCATCGCGCGCAGCTCGGCCTCGGAGGCGAAGGGCCCCTTGCGGAAGCCCTTCCCCGGCGTGAGCGCGTTGCCGATCAGGATCAGCAGCTGCGGAATGGGCCCCATCACCCGCGCCAGCGGCACGAGGACGTACGCGGCCGCCGTCGCGGTGTTCAGCGGGTGCTGGCGGCCGATCGTGCGGGGGGACACGCCCACCGCCACGAACGACACCAGCACCATCACGCCGATGGCGGTGAGCAGCGCCGTCCAGTTCTCGCCGAAAGCGTCGAGGCAGACGTACGTGACGAGCACGCCCGCCGCCATCTCGCAGGTCACCCGCACCAGCAGGGCCACGTTGACGTAGCGGGTGGGGTCGGCGGCGACCTGGGCGAGCTTCGCGCTGCCGCGCCGGCCCTCCCGTACGGCCTGCTCGGCACGGAAGCTGGAGACGCGGGCGATCCCGGACTCGGCGCACGCCGCGAACCAGGCCACCACGGTCAGCAGGACCGCCCCGGTGATCAGCTGGGCGGCGCCGGTCACGAGACGGTGGGGGCCGGGGAGGGGCCCGTGAAGCCGCGCTCGGCGCGCCAGCCGTCGACGATGGCCGCCTGGAGGCCGAACATCTCGGCCTTCTCGTCCGGCTCCTCGTGGTCGTAGCCGAGCAGGTGCAGCACCCCGTGGACGGTCAGGAGCTGGAGCTCCTCGTCCATGGAGTGCTGCGTCGGCGCCTCGTCGCCCTGCTTCTTGGCCACCTCGGGGCAGAGCACGATGTCGCCGAGGAGCCCCTGCGGGGGCTCCTCGTCGTCCTTCGCCGGCGGACGGAGCTCGTCCATCGGGAAGGACATGACGTCGGTCGGTCCGGGGAGGTCCATCCACTGGATGTGGAGCTGCTCCATGGCGTCCTCGTCGATGACGATGACGGAGAGCTCGGACAGCGGGTGGATCCGCATCCGGGTGAGCGCGTAGCGGGCGATGTCGAGGATCGCCTGCTCGTCGACCTCGGTTCCGGACTCGTTGTTGACGTCGATCGACATGGTGCGCTGGGTTCTACTTCCGCTGGTGGCCGTTCGGGGCCGGGTGGGCATCGTCGTACTTGGCGTACGCGTCGACGATACGGCCGACCAGCTTGTGCCGGACGACATCCTCGGACGTGAGCCGCGAGAAGTGGATGTCCGGCACCCCGTCGAGGATCTCCTGGACCTGACGCAGGCCGCTCTTGGCGCCGCCCGGGAGGTCGACCTGGGTGATGTCACCGGTGACGACGATCTTCGAGTCGAAGCCGAGCCTCGTCAGGAACATCTTCATCTGCTCGACGGTGGTGTTCTGCGCCTCGTCCAGGACGACGAAGGCGTCATTGAGGGTGTTGTGCGTCAGCAGGTAGTCCTGGGTGACGTACAGCGAGTCCTCGGCCGCGACCTGGATGCATACGGCTTCCTCACGCCCTGCGGGCTCGATGGAGTCGATGAAGCGCATCGGGCGCCCGCCGCCGGCCGCGTGGTACGCGTCCCGCTTGCGGGCGAGGCGGAACGGCTCGATTCCCTCGGGGAGCCGAATGTCGACGACGTGCGCGTCGAAACGGTGAGCCGCCAGGGCGGTTCCCCGCTCCCGGCCCTCGGCGCTGCGGCGCCGGCTATAGGCGACGCCGCCAAGCGATTGGACCAGGGCGACCACGTCGTCCCTCAGGACGATCGACGTGGTCGAGTACTGGATCCGGCAGGTGCGGCCTTGCTGGCCGACCGGGCCACCGTCGGAGTCGAGGAGGCCCTGGAGTACGGCGAGACGGACCTCCGCTGTGTTGAACAGGTAGTCGTCCGGCACGAACTTGGAGTGCGAACGGCTACCGAGGAGATCCAGCTCCCTCATGACCTTGGTCACGGGGTTCTCCAGGGTGACCACGTCACCGGGCGACTTCACCCGGTTCAGGACGTAGTCGCAACCACCCTTGTGCCGCGCCGCCACTCCGGGCAGAGCCGCCTCCAGGGAGCGGACGAGGTCCTCGTCCTCAGTGGCGAACGAAGGCGTGGTGGAACCGGTCAGGCAACCGTCTCCGAGCAGGAGACCCAGGGCGTACGGGTCCATGGGAATCCGACGCTCGGGGAACTCGACGGGCGCGGTGAGGAGCGGCAGCTCGTAGCGGTGGGCGTGCGCCGCGCGGAGTTTGCCGATCATCTCCTTGGTCTCCAGGACCCGCCACGGCTTGTCACGGCGCTTGTCCGACGCTGTACGGACCGTCCACAGGTGCTCGCCGCAGCACAGGGTCCAGGAGCCGTCCTGGGCCGTGACGCGGTAGATGTCCTTCTCACCCTGCGGGTAGACGCCGAGGACTGGCGTCGGCTCACCGTTCGACCCGACGACGAGGTCACCGACCTGGAGGTCGCCGATAGGGCGCCAGCCGTCCGGGGTCAGTACCTTCGTGAAGACGGGTTGCGCTCTTCCGCGCATGTACGCCAGCGGCGCCACCTCGATCGTGCCCGCCGCCATCAGGCGCGGGATCGAATCCGGGTCGAGCATGTCGTGCAGGGCGTCGTAGAGCGGCCGCAGGTACGGGTCGATCTTGTCGAAGAGGGTGCCCGGCAGGAAGCCGAGCCGCTCGCCCGCCTCGACGGCGGGGCGGGTCAGGATGATCCGGCTGACCTGCTTGGACTGCAGCGCCTGGACCGCCTTCGCCATGGCGAGGTAGGTCTTGCCGGTACCGGCGGGGCCGATGCCGAAGACGATCGTGTTCTTGTCGATCGCGTCGACGTACCGCTTCTGGTTGAGGGTCTTGGGGCGGATGGTGCGGCCGCGGCTGGAGAGGATGTTCTGGGTGAGCACCTCGGCCGGGGTCTCCGTGTCACCGCCACCGCTCCCGTTCGCCTTGAGCATGGCGATCGAGCGTTCCACTGCGTCCTCCGTCATCGGCTGCCCGGTGCGGAGCACCAGCATCATCTCGTCGAACAGGCGCTGGATCAGGGCGACTTCCGCCGCCGCTCCGATCGCGCTGACCTGATTGCCCCGAACATGGATGTCGGCCTTCGGGAAAGCCTTTTCGATCACGCGCAGCAGGGCGTCGCCCGAGCCGAGCACGGTCACCATCGGGTGCGTCGCCGGGACCGTGAAATGGGCTCGCGCCTGGCCCGGCGCCGGGGTGTGGGCTGTCGGTGTCTGAGTCATGGGCCGGCACTGTGGCCTGCGCATACCTCCCACTGAGGGGCCGATCCGAGCGTCGGCCTCCGGAGTACCAAGGGTACGTCCACCCCGGGGCGGGCCCGAGGGGTTTTCCGGGCGGGCCGGGAAGCGGCCTAGACGGGGTGCCGGAAGCCGATGGTGGGGACCGCGCGGCGGCGCGGGGAGGGGGCCGCGCCCGGCGGGACGAGGGCGTCCAGGAAGGCGTAGCGGTCCCGCAGGGCGTCGGGGGCCGTGCGCCACCAGTGGGCCACCTCCGGCCAGCCCGGGGCGGAGAGGGAGCCCCCGAACTCCTGCACCGACAGGGCCGCGGTCAGCCCGGCGAAGGCCAGCCGGTCGGCGAGCGGCCACCCCGCGAGGCTGCCGGTGACGAACCCGGCCACGAACACGTCCCCGGCCCCGGTCGGGTCCAGGGCCTCCACCGTGATCGCGGGGACCTCCGCGGTCTCCCCGGTGCGGCTGTCGACCGCGTACGCGCCCTCCGAGCCCATGGTCACCACCGCGACCGGGACCTTCTCCGCGAGGGCCCGGGCCGCGGTGCGCGGACACTCGGTCCGCGTGTAGCGCATCGCCTCCCCCGCGTTGGGCAGGAACGCCTCGCAGTGCTGGAGGTCGGCCAGGGCGCCCAGGTCCCACCGCCCGGTCTCGTCCCAGCCGACGTCCGCGAAGATCCGCGAGCCCCGGCGGGCCGCCTCGGAGATCCAGTCCTCGCCCTGCCCGGCGCCGAGCGAGGCCACCGCCGCCCGGGCCTTCGGGGGGCACCACGGGAAGGGGCCGGGGCCCGCCGGGGGCGGTGCCTCGTGGCCGTGGGAGACCATCGTGCGCTCGCCCTCGTACGCCATGGAGACCGTGACGGGGCTGTGCCAGCCGGGGATGGTGTGCGACATGGACAGGTCGATGCCCTCGCCCTGTTCCAGGGCGTCCCAGCAGTACTCGCCGTAGTGGTCGTCGCCGAAGGCGGCGGCCAGCGAGGTGCGCAGGCCGAGGCGGGCGAGGGCGGTGGCCATGTTGGCGACGCCGCCGGGGCTGGAGCCCATGCCGCGCGCCCAGGACTCCGTACCGCGCACGGGGGCGGAGTCGAGGCCGGTGAAGATGATGTCGAGGAAGACCGTGCCGGTCAGGAAGACGTCACAGCCCGGCTCGTGGGGGTCGCGCACCGGGCGGAGCGGGTCGAGGGTGATGCGGCTGTCCCGACTGGTCACGGCGTACTCCCCGTTGATGTGTCGTTTCTGCGTACGGGCCGGAAAGCTGCCAGCCCTGCCCGGGCCCGACCGGACCAAACCCCAGTGTGACGCACCTCACCGGACGCCGGACGCCACCGGACGCACTAGGGGGTGTCCGCAAAGTGGCGCCTGCCCCGCGACGCCCGGCACGCGCTCTCGCCGCACCGGGCGAAAGACCGAGTACGTCCAGTACGAGGCCTTCCGCCCGGCACGCCGAGAGCACGCACCGGACGCCGCAGGGCCCGCCCTCCGGGCGGACGGCGCCACTTTGCGGACACCCCCTAGCGCTTCGGCAGCGCCACCCGCCCCAGGTCCGCCGCGACCGTCAGCTCGCCCTCGAACCCCGCCGCGCGGGCCTCGCGTTCGAACTCCGACGGGTCCGCGTACCGCTGCGAGAAGTGCGTCAGCACCAGGTGCCGCACCCCGGCGTCCCGCGCCACCCGCGCCGCCTGTCCGGCGGTGAGGTGGCCGTGGTCCTCGGCCAGCCGGACGTCCGCGTCGAGGAAGGTCGACTCGATGACCAGCATGTCGCAGCCCTCCGCCAGCGCGTCCACGCCCTCGCAGAGCCGCGTGTCCATGACGAAGGCGAACCGCTGCCCCGGCCGGTGCTCGCTGACGGCCTCCAGCGTGACCTCGCCCTCCGGCCGCTCCAGCCGCCCCTCGCGCTGGATCCGGCCCACGTCCGGCCCCTTGATCCCGTACCGCGCGAGCAGCGCGGGGACCATCCGGCGCCCGTCCGGCTCGGTCAGCCGGTAGCCGAAGGACTCCACCGGGTGCGAGAGCCGCCGCGCCTCCAGGACGTACGAGGGCCCGCTCGCGAGCACCCCGTCCGCGGCGACCGGCTCCTCCCGCAGCGCCACGGTCTCCCGGTAGGCGGTGGCGTACCGCAGCCGGTCGAAGAACTTCTGCCCCGAGGCCGGGTAGTGCGCCGTCACGGGGTGCGGGACCTGGTCGAGGTTGATCCGCTGGATCACCCCGGCCAGGCCGAGGCTGTGGTCGCCGTGGAAGTGCGTGACGCAGATCCGGTTGATGTCGTGCGCGGCGACCCCGGCCCGCAGCATCTGCCGCTGCGTGCCCTCGCCCGGGTCGAAGAGGATGCCCTCACCGTCCCAGCGCAACAGGTAGCCGTTGTGGTTGCGGTGCCGGGTGGGGACCTGGCTGGCGGTGCCGAGGACCACGAACTCGCGTACGGACACGGCTTATCCGGGCGGCCACTGGAGGCCGCGGCCACCCAGGACGTGCAGGTGGGCGTGGAAGACGGTCTGGCCCGCGCCGGCCCCGGTGTTGAACACGACCCGGTACCCGTGCTCGGCGATCTTCTCCTCCGCGGCGATCTCCCCGGCCTCACGCAGTATGTCGGCGATCACGGCCGGCTCGGCGGCGGCGAGGGAGGCCGCGTCCGGGTAGTGCACCTTGGGGATGACGAGCACGTGGGTCGGCGCCTGCGGGTTGATGTCCCGGAAGGCGATCGTGGTCTCGGTCTCCCGGACCACGGTCGCCGGCACCTTGCCGTCGACGATCTTGCAGAACAGGCAGTCCGCCTGCGGTTCCCCGGCCATTCGCTGCCGCCTCCCGTGACGTTGATCGGTCGGGGCATGCTATCGGCCCCGCGCCGGGGGCTGCCGCCCCATATCCCGTCCGCCGACGGCGCCCCGCTGCGCGGGGCCGGGTCCCCTACCCGCCCTTCGCCCGTTCCCAGGGGCTCCGCCCCTGACCCCGGTCCTCAAACGCCGGACGGGCTGGATGATCCAGCCTCGCCGGCGTTTGAGGCGCGGGGGTCTGGGGGCGGAGCCCCCAGGGGGGTCCGGGGCGGAGCCCCGGGGAACGGGCGAAGGGCGGGGCGGGGAGCAGCCCGCGCAGCGGCGCCCCCGCCCCACCGCACCGGCCCCGCAGGGCAAGGCCCCGAACCGGCAACCGCCCGGCCAGGGCAGGGGCTACGACCAGCGCCCCGTACGGGCCAGCAGGACGGCCGTCGCCGCCGTGCCGGCCGTCGACGTGCGCAGAACCGACCGCCCCAGCCGGTACGGCGCGGCCCCCGCCTCCGCGAAGACGGCCAGCTCCTCCGGCGAGACCCCGCCCTCCGGGCCGACCACCAGCACCACCGACCCCTTCTCCGGCAGCGGAGCCGTCGCCAGCGCCGCCGACGGGGTGTCCCGGTCCTCGTGCAGCACCACCGCCAGGTCGGCCTGCGCCAGCAGCGCGGCCACCTGCTTCGTGGACATCGCCTCGGCCACCTCCGGGAACCGGACCCGGCGCGACTGCTTGCCCGACTCCCGCGCCGTGGAACGCCACTTGGCCAGGGACTTCGCCCCCCGGTCGCCGCGCCACTGCGTGATGCACCGCGAGGCCTGCCACGGCACGATGGCGTCGACGCCGGTCTCCGTCATCGTCTCGACGGCCACCTCGCCCCGGTCGCCCTTCGGCAGCGCCTGCACCACGGTGATCCGGACGTCGGGCTCCGGCTCCTCCAGCACGCTCTCCAGGTCCATGACCACCAGGCGGTCCTTGCCCTCGGCCGCCTTGACCACGCCCTCGGCCCACCGGCCGCGCCCGTCCGTGAGGACCACGTCCTCGCCCGGGTTCAGCCGCTTCACGGACACCGCGTGCCGCCCCTCGGGGCCGTCCAGCACGAACTCCGGCCCCGCCGGAACCTCTTCGACCACGAACACGGGGGCCGTCATGACGTTCTCCTCATCTGCAATGCGTTCAACGCGTCCTGTGCCCCGGCCAGTTCGGCCGCCAGCACCTCCACCAGCTCCCCGGCCGGCAGCGCCCGCGCCAGCCGGTGCCCCTGGCCCGCCCACAGGGACATGCCCTGCGGGTCGCCGGCCGCCGCGGCCGCCTTGCGCAGCCCGGCGGTCATGTGGTGGACCTGGGGGTAGGCGGCCGGGGCGTACGGCCCGTGCTCCCGCACGAACCGGTTGACCAGGCCACGCGCGGGCCGGCCCGTGAAGGCCCGGGTCAGTTCCGTGTGCGGGAACATCGGGTCGGTCAGGGCCTTCTTGTGCAGCGGGTGCGCGCCCGACTCCGGGCAGGCCAGGAAGGCCGTGCCGAGCTGCGCCGCGTCCGCTCCCGCCGCCAGCACCGCCGCGATCTGCGCGCCGCGCATCAGGCCGCCCGCCGCGATGATGGGCAGGGCCACGGCCTCCCGTACCTGCGCGACGAGCGCGAGCAGGCCGACGCCGGCCGTGCCGTCGGCCTCCGGGTCGTCGCGGTGGGTGCCCTGGTGGCCGCCCGCCTCGACGCCCTGGACGCAGACGGCGTCGGCGCCCGCCGCCTGAG
This sequence comes from Streptomyces sp. NPDC044002, assembly GCF_056434525.1. Taxonomy (NCBI): domain Bacteria; kingdom Bacillati; phylum Actinomycetota; class Actinomycetes; order Kitasatosporales; family Streptomycetaceae; genus Streptomyces; species Streptomyces sp. NPDC044002. Next base: position 96,528 of record NZ_JBWKEZ010000016.1, on the reverse strand, counting down.
CGGAGCGGGCCTCCTCGACCGAGGTGACGGTGACGACGGTACGGGTGCCGGCCCCGCGCAGCCGGGCGAGCACACCGGGCGCGGGCGTGCCGTAGGTGAAGGAGACCTCCGGGACGGGGTCCTCCAGCAGGATGGCCAGCTTCGCCTCGTACCCGTCGTCGCTGTTGCCGACGGTGTCCTCGGGGGCGAGCGAGACCTCGTACCAGCCGGCCTCGCCGGCCAGCTGCCCGCGGTAGGTCTCGACGGCGGCCGGGTCGACGTAGCCGGTCTGCGGCATGAAGAGGTTCACGCCGAAGGGCCGCCGGGTGAGGCCGCGCGTCTGCTTGATCTCCTGGTACATGCCGTCGGCGGTCTTGTAGCCGCCGGCCAGGTATCCGAGGCCGCCGGCCTCGCACACGGCGGCGACGAGCGGCGGGCAGGAGGCGCCGCCCGCCATGGGAGCCTGCACGATCGGGTACTGGGGGAGACCGTTCGGTGCGGAGGACATGGACTGCATCGTGCCACGTCCGGGCCACCGGGCCGAACCGTCGCATTCGCCTGGCATAGTCCGCTTCCCCGGCGTGTCCGGGAATCGCCGCGCGCGGTGTCCCGGAACGCACGGAGCCCGGACCGGGATGACCCCGGACCGGGCTCGTACGAGTGCTCCGGACCTGCCTCAGCGCCCGTTGAACGCGTCCTTCAGGCGGCTGAACAGGCCCTGCTGGCCGGGGGCGAACTGGCCCATCGGCCGCTCCTCGCCGCGCAGCTTCGCGAGCTGGCGCAGCAGCTCCTCCTGCTGGGCGTCCAGCTTGCCGGGGGTGGTGACCTCGACGTGGACGATCAGGTCGCCGCGGCCGCCGCCGCGCAGGTGGGTGACGCCCCGCCCGTGCAGCGGGATGGCCTGGCCGGACTGGGTGCCGGGCCGGATGTCGATCTCCTCCATGCCGTCCAGCGTCTCCAGCGGGCACTTGGTGCCCAGGGCCGCGGCCGTCATGGGGATGGTGACCGTGCAGTGCAGGTCGTCCCCGCGCCGCTGGAAGGTCGGGTGCGGCAGCTCGTGGATCTCCACGTAGAGGTCGCCGGCGGGGCCGCCGCCGGGGCCGACCTCGCCCTCGCCCGCGAGCTGGATCCGGGTGCCGTTCTCGACACCGGCGGGGATCTTGACGGTGAGGCTGCGGCGGGAGCGGACCCGGCCGTCGCCCGCGCACTCGGGGCACGGGGTCGGGACCACGGTGCCGAAGCCCTGGCACTGCGGGCAGGGGCGCGAGGTCATGACCTGGCCCAGGAAGGACCGGGTGACCTGGGAGACCTCACCGCGGCCGCGGCACATGTCACAGGTCTGCGCCGAGGTGCCGGGAGCGGCGCCCTCGCCGGAGCAGGTGCCGCAGACGACGGCGGTGTCGACCTGGATGTCCTTGGTCGTGCCGAAGGCGGCCTCGTCCAGCTCCAGGTCCAGACGGATCATGGCGTCCTGGCCGCGGCGGGTCCGCGAGCGCGGGCCGCGCTGCGAGGCCTGGCCGAAGAAGGCGTCCATGATGTCGGAGAAGTTGCCGAAGCCGCCCGCTCCGAAGCCGCCCGCGCCGCCACCGCCGCCCGAGGAGGACAGCGGGTCGCCGCCGAGGTCGTAGACCTGCTTCTTCTGCGGGTCCGAGAGGACCTCGTAGGCCGCGTTGATCTCCTTGAAGCGCTCCTGCGTCTTCGGGTCCGGATTCACGTCCGGGTGGAGTTCACGGGCGAGGCGGCGGAAGGCCTTCTTGATCTCGTCCTGCGATGCGTCGCGGCGCACGCCGAGAACGGCGTAGTAGTCCGTGGCCACTTACGACTCCGCCAGGATCTGTCCGACGTAACGTGCCACTGCGCGTACCGCTCCCATCGTTCCGGGGTAGTCCATGCGGGTCGGTCCGACCACGCCGAGTTTGGCGACTGCTTCGCCGCCCGAACCGTAGCCGACGGACACGACCGACGTGGAGTTGAGTCCCTCGTAGGCGTTCTCGTGACCGATCCTTACGGCCATTCCCGACTCACCGGCCTCGCCCAGCAGCTTCAGGAGCACGACGTGCTCCTCCAGCGCCTCGAGCACGGGCCTGATGGTCAAGGGAAAGTCATGTCCGAAGCGGGTGAGGTTGGCGGTGCCGCCGATCATCAGCCGCTCCTCCGCCTCCTCGGCCAGCGTTTCGAGAAGGGTCGCGAGGACGGCCTTGACGGTCGCCCGGTCGTCGATCTCGAACGACTCCGGAAGGTCCTGCACCAGCTGCGGCACGTCCGTGAAGCGGCGGCCGACGACCCTGCTGTTCAGACGCGCCCGCAGGTCGGCGAGGGAGTTCTCGCCGAAGGGGGTCTGGGTGTCGACGAGGCGCTGCTCGACGCGGCCGGTGTCGGTGATCAGTACGAGCATCAGCCGGGCCGGGGCCAGCGACAGCAGCTCGACGTGCCGCACGGTGGAGCGGGTCAGCGACGGGTACTGGACGACGGCGACCTGCCGGGTGAGCTGCGCGAGCAGCCGTACCGTGCGGCCGACCACGTCGTCGAGGTCGACGGCGCCGTCGAGGAAGTTCTGGATGGCCCGGCGCTCGGGCGTCGACAGCGGCTTGACGCCGGCCAGCTTGTCGACGAAGAGGCGGTAGCCCTTGTCCGTGGGGATCCGGCCGGCGCTGGTGTGGGGCTGGGCGATGTAGCCCTCCTCCTCCAGCACGGCCATGTCGTTGCGCACGGTCGCGGGCGAGACGCCCAGCTTGTGGCGCTCGGTGAGGGCCTTGGAGCCGACGGGCTCCTCCGTCCCGACGTAGTCCTGGACGATGGCGCGCAGCACCTCGAGTCTGCGTTCGCTGAGCATCGCGCACACCTCCGGATGCGGTCGGTCGTCTGCCTGGCCGTCGGGGCCGGCCCTGGCCTTGTTGGCACTCTGCGCGTGTGAGTGCCAGAGATCCCCCGGTCAGTGTACGGCCGGGTAGTACGCCGCAGGCAAGGGCGGCCCGCCAGGGTAGCGTCACCGCATGGACGTACGTTGGGAAGAGGCGGGCTGGGAAAGGGTCACCGGACGGGTCGGCCGGCGACGGCTACCGGTGTGGGACTGCACGGTGGGACTGGTGGTGGGGGACGAGTCGGTGCTGCTGATCGACCCGGGATCGTCCGTGCGCGAGGGCGCGCAGGTGCGCGCCGAGGCGGAGCGGCTCACGGGTCGCCGCGTGACCCATATCGCATTCACCCACGGACATTTCGACCACGTGCTGGGCGGAGCGGCCTTCGCGGGAGCCGAGTTCTTCGGGGCGGTCGGCCTGGAGCGGCTGCTGTCGACTCCGACGGGCCGCGAGGACGTGCGGGTGAGCGCGGTCCGGATGGGTCTGGCGGAGGAGGAGGCCGCGGAGGCGGCGGACCTGCTCCAGGCGCCCCGGCACCTGGTGTCGGGCGAGTGGACGCTGGAGCTGGGCGGGGTGCAGGTGCTGCTGGCGAACGTGGGGCCCGCGCACTCCGAGCACGACCTGGCGGTCTTCGTGCCGGGCGAGCGGGAGGCGGTGTTCTGCGGGGACCTGGTCGAGGAGTCGGGCGAGCCCCAGGCCGGCTCGGACGCGGTGCCGGGCCAGTGGCCGGCCGCCCTGGACCGGCTGCTGTCGCTGGGCGGTGACGACGCGGTGTACGTGCCGGGTCACGGAGCGCTGGTGGACGCGGGCTTCGTGCGTGCGCAACGCGACACACTGGCGGCCAGGTTCGGCGTGTCGGGGGCGTGAGGGCGCCGGCTCTCCTAGTGTCGGCCGGATGCGTGAGTACTCCCCCGACCTGACCCCGCAGTGGAAGCGCTCCAAGCCGGTGCCGGAGGTGCCGGCGGACCCGGACCTGGTGGTCGAGGTGGCGGGTACGGACTTCTGCGGCGCGGTGGTGGCCTGCGAGGCGGGCACGGTGACCCTGGAGGACCGCTTCGGCAAGCGCCGGGTCTTCCCGCTGGAGCCGCGCGGCTTCCTGCTGGACGGCGCGGTGGTGACCCTGACCCGCCCCGCGCGGGGGTCCGCCGCGCCGGCCCGTACGGCTTCGGGCTCGATCGCCGTCCCGGGGGCGCGGGCGCGGGTGGCGCGGGCGGGGCGGATCTACGTGGAGGGGCGGCACGACGCCGAGCTGGTCGAGCGGGTCTGGGGCGACGACCTGCGGATCGAGGGCGTGGTGGTGGAGTACCTGGAGGGCGTGGACGACCTGGCGGCGGTGGTCGCGGAGTTCGCCCCCGGCCCGGACGCCCGTCTGGGCGTCCTGGTCGACCACCTCGTACCGGGCTCGAAGGAGTCCCGGATCGCGGCCTCGGTGACGGGGCCGGACGTGCTGGTGGTGGGCCACCCGTACGTGGACGTCTGGCAGGCGGTGAAGCCGTCGGCACTGGGCATCCGGGCGTGGCCGGAGGTGCCGCGGGGGCAGGACTGGAAGACGGGCGTCTGCCGGGCGCTGGGCTGGCCGGAGAACACGGGGGCCGCCTGGCAGCACATCCTGTCCCGGGTGACGTCCTACCGGGACCTGGAGCCGACGCTGCTGGGGCGGGTGGAGGAGCTGATCGACTTCGTCACGGCCGGCGGTGCCGCTTGAGCTTGGGCAGGGTGCCGAACTCGGTGGTGTCCAGCTCGATACCGAGAATATCGAGGGGCACGGATTGCCCGAACGGTACTCGGAGCTCCACCTGGTAATCAGCCGCCTCACCAGCACCCGTCGGCTTGGTCAGCAGCACGCATCCGGCATAGAACGGGTCGATGATCAGATAGGCAGGCACCCTGCCGGCCGCGTACAGGGCTCGTTTGAGGCCGTAGTCCCGGTCGATGCTCGACTTCGACACCACCTCCACCAGCAGCGTGATCACCTCAGATGGCATCAAGCGGCCGATCCCCGGACCCACGCCTCGCTCCACCACAACCAGATCCGGCTGAGGCTCACTGGTTTCCTCAAGAATCGCAATGTCCTGCGTCTGCAGCCGTCGCCAGTTGGCTCGCGGAATCTGATCCTGGACCGCCTCCACAATGTCGTTGTGGACCACGTCGGGTCCCGCCATCATCACGATGTCCCCCCGCAGAAGCTCGATCTTGAAGTGACCGAAGAGCTCGGGATGCTCGTCGAACACGGCGTTGATCTCTTCGTACACAGCGGTCATCTCCGTGGTCCTCCACATCAGCCGCGTGCCGTTGCTGGCAGGCTACGGACAGCGTAGGCAGGAAGCGCCCAGTTACGGGGGGATTCACCCGCCCGGGGGATCAGTCCACCAGGTCCCGCACCACCGCGTCCGCCAGCAGCCGCCCGCGCAGGGTCAGGACCGCCTGTCCGGCCTCGTACGGGGCCGCCTCCAGCAGGCCGTCGGCGAGGGCGCGGCGGGAGGCCGCCAGGCCCGCGGGGGCCAGCAGGGACAGCGGGACGCCGTCGACCAGGCGGAGCTCCAGCAGGATGCGCTCCACGCGGCGGTCCTCCGCCGACAGCAGCTCGCGGCCCGCGCCCGGGGAGCGGCCCTCCGCGAGGGCGGCCGCGTAGGCGCCGGGGTGCTTCACGTTCCACCAGCGGACCCCGCCGACGTGGGAGTGGGCTCCGGGGCCCGCGCCCCACCAGTCGGCGCCGCGCCAGTACAGCTCGTTGTGCAGGCAGCGGCCGGCCTCGGTGGTGGCCCAGTTCGAGACCTCGTACCAGGAGTACCCGGCCTCGGCCATGACCTGGTCGGCGATCAGGTACCGGTCGGCGTGGACATCGTCGTCGGTCATCGGGACCTCGCCGCGGCGGATCCGGCGGGCCAGCTGGGTGCCCTCCTCGACGATCAGGGCGTACGCGCTGATGTGGTCGGGGCCGGCGCCGAGCGCGGCCTCCAGGGAGGCCCGCCAGTCGTCGTCGGACTCGCCGGGGGTGCCGTAGATCAGGTCGAGGTTGACGTGCTCGAAGCCCGCCGCGCGCGCCTCGGCCACGCAGGCCTCGGGGCGGCCGGGTGTGTGGGTGCGGTCGAGGACCTTCAGGACGTGCTGCTTCGCGCTCTGCATGCCGAAGGAGATCCGGTTGAAGCCGCCGGCGCGCAGCTCGGCCAGGTACTCGGGGTTCACGGACTCCGGGTTGGCCTCGGTGGTGACCTCGGCGTCCTCGGCGAGCCCGAACTCGTCGCGGATCGCCGCGAGCATGCGTACGAGGTCCCCGGCGGGCAGCAGCGTGGGCGTGCCGCCGCCGACGAAGACGGTCCGCACGGCGCGCGGGTCGTCGCCGAGCACCTTGCGGGCGAGGCGGACCTCGTCGATCAGGGTGTCGGCGTAGTTCTCCCGGGAGGCGAGGACGCCGCCGGTGCCGCGCAGCTCGGTGGCGGTGTAGGTGTTGAAGTCGCAGTACCCGCAGCGGGTGGCGCAGTACGGGACGTGCAGGTAGAACCCGAGCGGCCGCTCCCCGGCGCCCTCCAGGGCGTGCGACGGCAGCGAGCCGTCTTCGGGCATGGGGTCACCATCGGGCAGTGCGGAAGGCATGCCGCCATTGTCCCGCACTCGCCGTGGCCCGGCGGCCCGCGCCGGGACGGGCGCGGGGCCGCGTACGGCGGACGTGGGCGCGCAGGACCCGGCCCCCGGGCCCCGGCCGCGCGACCGGACACCGCCCGCGTCGCCGCGCACGGCTCGTGCGGGGCCCGGCCGCGGGGCCTGCGGGGCGGCCGCGCCGCCCCGCCCCGTCCGGCCCGCCGCGGGGCGTCAGGCCTCGCGGGAGCCCTCGTACATCTCCTCGATGAGGTGCTTGAACTCACGCTCGACGACCGGCCGCTTCAGCTTGAGGCTGGGGGTGAGGTCGCCGTGCTCGACGTCGAGGTCGCGCGGCAGGATCCGGAACTTCTTGATCGTCTGCCAGCGCTGGAGGCCCTCGTTGAGGGTCTGGATGTAGGTCTCGACCAGCCGGTTGGTCTCGGCCGCGGCGAGGACCTGGCCGTACGTCTTGCCTTCCAGGCCGTTCTCGGCGGCCCAGCCGAGGATGGCGGGCTCGTCGAGGGCGATGAGGGCGGAGCAGAAGTTCCGGTCGGCGCCGTGGACGACGATGGTCGACACGTACGGGCAGATCGCCTTGAACTGGCCCTCGATCTCCGCCGGGGCGACGTACTTGCCGCCGGAGGTCTTGATCAGGTCCTTCTTGCGGTCGGTGATGCGCAGGTAGCCGTCCGGGGAGAGCTCGCCGATGTCACCGGTGTGCAGCCAGCCGTCGCTTTCGAGGACCTCGGCGGTCTTCTCGGGCTGGCCGTGGTAGCCCTGCATGATGCCGGGGCCGCGCAGCATGACCTCGCCGTCGTCGGCGATGCGGACCTCGGTGCCGGGGAGCGGCTTGCCGACCGTGCCGGTGCGGTAGGCCTCGCCGGGGTTGACGAAGGAGGCCGCGCTGGACTCGGTGAGGCCGTAGCCCTCCAGGATGTGGATGCCCGCGCCGGAGAAGAAGTAGCCGATCTCGGGGGCCAGGGCGGAGGCGCCGGACACGGCGGCGCGCAGGCGGCCGCCGAAGGCCTCTCGGAGCTTGGAGTAGACGAGCGTGTCGGCGACCTTGTGCTTGGCGGAGAGCGCGAAGGGGGCGGTGGCCCGGCCGGTGCGGCGGTAGTTGTCCTGGGTGACCTTGGCGTACTCGCGGGCGACGCCCACCGACCACTGGAAGATCTTGTACTTGGCCCCGCCGCCGGCCCGGGCCTTGGCGGCCACGCCGTTGTAGACCTTCTCGAAGATGCGCGGGACGGCCGCCATGTAGGTGGGCTGGACGACCGGCAGGTTCTCGATGATCTTGTCGATGCGGCCGTCGACGGCGGTGACGTGGCCGACCTCGATCTGGCCGGAGGTGAGCACCTTGCCGAAGACGTGGGCGAGCGGCAGCCACAGGTACTGGACGTCGTCCGAGTGGATCATGCCGGTGGCCACGGTGGCCTTGGCCATGTACGACCAGTTGTCGTGCGGCAGGCGTACGCCCTTGGGGCGGCCGGTGGTGCCGGAGGTGTAGATGAGGGTGGCGAGCTGGTCGGGGGTGATGGCCGCGATCCGGTCCTTGACCGCCGCGGGGTGCTTGGCGAGGTGCTCCTTGCCGCGCTCCTCCAGCTCGGCGAGGGAGAGCACCCAGCCCTCCGGGTCGCCCTCGGCGGGCACGGCGTCGGCCGCCTCCAGTACCACCACGTGGGCGAGGTCGGGGAGGTCGGCGCGGCGCTCGCGGGCCTTGGCCAGCTGCTTGGCGTCCTCGGCGATCAGCACCCGGCTCTCGGAGTCCGAGAGGATGAAGGAGGACTCCTCTGCGTTGGTGCTGGGGTAGATCGTGGTCACCGCGCCGCCCGCGCACATGACGCCGAGGTCGCAGAGGATCCACTCGACGCGGGTGTTGGAGGCGAGCGCGACGCGCTGCTCGGAGTGCAGGCCGAGGGAGATCAGTCCGGCGGCGATGGCGAAGACCCGGTCGGCGGCCTGCCCCCAGCTGAGCGACTTCCAGTCGTCGGGACCACCCTCGCGGCCGGCCGCGGCCACGGGGAAGCGGTAGGCCTCCGCGTTCGGCGTGGCGGCGACGCGGTCAAGGAAGAGGGCCGCCACGGTGGGCGGACGGTTCTCGATCAAGGTCTGTGTGTCGCTCACGGACGTCCTCCGGACCACGCGGCAGGGCCTGCTCGGGCTGGCTAGGGCATGACTACGGGCTTGTAACTGGCGAGTAACCAATGCTCAGAGTAGGGGGCCTCAGGCTGGCGCGTAAGGGCCAACCGGCGGCCGATTCATAACGAAAGAGGCCCCCGAGCCTACGCTCGGGGGCCTCTTTCGCATACGGCGCTACTTCTTCTTGCCGCCGGACTCGTCGCTGGACAGGACCGCGATGAAGGCCTCCTGCGGGACCTCCACGGAGCCGACCATCTTCATCCGCTTCTTGCCTTCCTTCTGCTTCTCCAGCAGCTTCCGCTTACGGGAGATGTCACCGCCGTAGCACTTGGCGAGGACGTCCTTGCGGATGGCGCGAATGGTCTCGCGGGCGATGACGCGGGAGCCGACGGCGGCCTGGATGGGCACCTCGAAGGCCTGTCGCGGGATGAGCTCGCGCAGCTTGGCGACCAGGCGCACGCCGTAGGCGTAGGCGGCGTCCTTGTGGCAGACGGCGGAGAAGGCGTCGACCTTGTCGCCGTGCAGCAGGATGTCGACCTTGACCAGGCTGGAGGCCTGCTCGCCGGTGGGCTCGTAGTCGAGCGAGGCGTAGCCGCGGGTCTTGGACTTCAGCTGGTCGAAGAAGTCGAAGACGATCTCCGCGAGCGGGAGGGTGTAGCGGATCTCGACGCGGTCCTCGGAGAGGTAGTCCATGCCGAGCAGGGTGCCGCGGCGGGTCTGGCAGAGCTCCATGATCGCGCCGATGAACTCGGTGGGCGCGAGGACGGTGGCCCGTACGACCGGCTCGAAGACGTCCTTGATCTTGCCTTCGGGGAACTCGCTCGGGTTGGTGACGGTGACCTCGGTGCGGTCCTCCATCACGACCCGGTAGACCACGTTGGGCGCGGTGGCGATCAGGTCGAGGCCGAACTCGCGCTCCAGGCGCTCGCGGACCACGTCCAGGTGCAGCAGGCCGAGGAAGCCGACGCGGAAGCCGAAGCCGAGCGCCGCCGAGGTCTCGGGCTCGTAGACGAGCGCGGCGTCGTTGAGCTGGAGCTTGTCCAGCGCCTCGCGCAGCTCCGGGTAGTCCGAGCCGTCGAGCGGGTACAGGCCCGAGAAGACCATCGGCTTCGGGTCCTTGTAGCCGCCGAGGGACTCGGTGGCGCCGCCCGTCTGCTGGGTGATGGTGTCGCCGACCTTGGACTGGCGGACGTCCTTCACACCGGTGATCAGGTAGCCCACCTCGCCGACGGAGAGGCCGTCGGCCGGCAGCATCTCCGGGGAGTTGGTGCCGATCTCCAGCAGCTCGTGCGTGGCGTTCGTGGACATCATCCGGATGCGCTCGCGCTTGTTGAGCGTGCCGTCGACCACACGGACGTACGTGACGACGCCCCGGTAGGAGTCGTAGACCGAGTCGAAGATCATCGCGCGGGCCGGGGCGTCCTTGACGCCGACCGGGGCCGGGACGGTCTCGACGACCTTGTTGAGCAGGGCGTCCACGCCGAGGCCGGTCTTCGCGGAGACCCGCAGGACGTCCTCGGGCTGGCAGCCGACCAGGTTCGCCAGCTCCTCGGCGAACTTCTCCGGCTGGGCGGCCGGCAGGTCGATCTTGTTCAGGACCGGGACGATCGCGAGGTCGTTCTCCATCGCCAGGTACAGGTTGGCGAGGGTCTGGGCCTCGATGCCCTGGGCGGCGTCCACCAGCAGGATCGTGCCCTCGCACGCGGCGAGGGAGCGCGAGACCTCGTAGGTGAAGTCGACGTGCCCGGGGGTGTCGATCATGTTCAGGATGTGCGTGGTGCCCGTGCCCGCGCCCTCGGTGGGGCTCCAGGGCAGGCGGACCGCCTGCGACTTGATCGTGATGCCGCGCTCACGCTCGATGTCCATGCGGTCGAGGTACTGGGCGCGCATCTGCCGCTGGTCGACGACGCCGGTGAGCTGGAGCATCCGGTCGGCGAGGGTCGACTTGCCGTGGTCGATGTGCGCGATGATGCAGAAATTACGGATCAGCGCCGGGTCGGTACGGCTCGGCTCGGGCACGTGGCTGGGGATGGCGGGCACGCAGTGTCCTGATTCTCGGTCGCTGTCGGATCTGCTGTCGGATCGGTAGGCAGACTTGTACGCAGACTCCCATGGTCCCATGGACGCGGGGATGCGCTCGGTTTGGGCCGCTCGAAGCGCGCCTGGTAGTCTGGGTGGCTGTGTCTCGCATGCCCTCTCAGCAGACGTGACACGAATCCGAAAAAACTCTGAACCTGAAAAGGCTCTTTCGTGGCGAACATCAAGTCCCAGATCAAGCGGAACAAGACCAACGAGAAGGCTCGCCTTCGCAACAAGTCGGTCAAGTCCGAGCTGCGCACCTTCATCCGCAAGGCCAACGAGGCGATCCTCGCGGGCGACGCGGAGAAGGCCACCGCTGCGGCCCGCCTGGCTTCCAAGAAGCTGGACAAGGCCGTCTCGAAGGGTGTCATCCACAAGAACGCCGCCGCCAACAAGAAGTCGGCGCTGGCCTCCAAGGTTGCCGCCATCTGAGTTCCGCACTCGATGTGATCGCCGGGACGGACCAAGCGGGCCCTCTCATCCGCTCCTGACCGGCACCCCGCGCCGCACGCGGCCTGCGTTCGCCACGCGGGTGCGGCGCACACAGCAGTGACCGAAGGCCCCGGTTCCCCCCTTCCCCAGGGAGGAACCGGGGCTTTCGCGTAGGCCCGCCAAATCCAGCCCCGCCAGCACCCTCCAGCCCCGCCGGCGTTTGAGGCGCGGGGGTCTGGGGGCGGAGCCCCCAGAGAACGGGTGAAGGGCGGGTAGGGGACAGTCCCGCGCAGCGGCCCCCGCAGCCCCGCGCACCCGCACCCGCACCCAAGCGGCAGCGCAGCGGCTAACGCCCCCGCGAGGCCCTGGCGGCGCGGGCCACGGCCACCACGGCCTTCTCCAGCGCGTACTCCGGGTCGTCCCCGCCGCCCTTGACCCCCGCGTCGGCCAGCGCCACCGCACGGAGCGCGTCCGCGACCCCGTCCGCCGACCAGCCCCGCATCTGCTGCCGGACCCGGTCGATCTTCCACGGCGGCATGCCGAGGTCCCGGGCGAGGTCGCCCGGACGGGCCCCGCGCGGGGCGGAGGCGAGCTTGCCGATGGCACGGACGGCCTGCGCCAGCGCGCTGGTGATCAGAACGGGTGCCACACCGGTCGCCAGGGACCAGCGGAGGGCTTCGAGGGCCTCCGCGGCCCGGCCCTCGACCGCCCGGTCGGCGACCGTGAAGCTGGACGCCTCCGCCCGGCCCGTGTAGTAGCGGCCGACCACGGCCTCGTCGATGGTGCCCTCGACGTCCGCGCACAGCTGCGCCGCCGCGCTCGCCAGCTCGCGCAGGTCGCTGCCGATCGCGTCCACCAGCGTCTGGCACGCCTCGGGGGTCGCCGAGCGCCCCAGGGTCCGGAACTCCCCGCGGACGAACGACAGCCGGTCCGCCGCCTTCGTCATCTTCGGGCAGGCGACCTCGCGGGCACCCGCCTTGCGCGCCGCGTCCAGCACGCCCTTGCCCTTGACCCCGCCCGCGTGCAGCAGGACGAGGGCGATCTCCTCGTACGGATCGGCGAGGTAGGCCTTGAGCTCCTTCACCGTGTCCGCCCCCAGGTCCTGCGCGTTCCGCACGATCAGGACCTTGCGTTCGGAGAACAGCGAGGGGCTGGTCAGCTCCGCCAGCGTGCCGGGCTGGAGCTGGTCGGAGGTGAGGTCCCGTACGTCGGTGTCGGCGTCGGCCGCGCGGGCCGCCGTCACCACGTCCCGTACGGCGCGGTCGAGCAGCAGGTCCTCCTGCCCCACCGCGAGGGTGATCGGGGCGAGCAGATCGTCGGTGGGGTTCTTCCTGGTGGCCATCGCCCCCAGCATCCCACGCCGCACTGACAGCACCCCTCGCCCGGTGCCCGAGAATGGTCGGGTGAACGTGCGACATGTACTGGTCCTGCCCGACCGCGACGCCGCCGAGGAGGTGGCCCAGGAGGTCGTCGACCGCTTCGGCCTCCCGGAGGAGCCCCAGCTGGTGCGCGACGCCCTCGCCGGCGAGGACGACGCCGAGGACGCCCAGTGGCTGGTGGTCGTCGAGGACCCCCAGGAGCGCCTCGACGCCACCTCGCTGGACGAACTCGCCGCCGAGTACGAGGGCTGGCTGGAAGCCCCGTAGGGCCGCGCCCGCGCCTACGCCTTGTGCACGATCTGCACGTCCAGCTCCACTTCCACGCTCGGCCCGATCGCCGCGATCCCCTGCGCCAGCACCGACTGCCAGTTCAGCGCGAAGTCCCCGCGGTTCAGCTCGGCCGTGGCGCGGCAGGCGGCACGCGGCTCGCCCTCCAGGCCCGTGCCGTGACCCAGGTACTGGGTGTCGAGGGTGACCGAGCGGCTGACCCCGTGCAGGGTGAGGGCGCCCGCCACGGCCCAGCGGCTGCCGCTGCGGTGGATGAACCGCTCGCTGTAGAACTCCACCCGCGGGTGCCGGGCCGCGTCCAGGAAGTCCGCCGACCTCAGGTGGTCGTCCCGCCTGCGCATCCCGGTGTCGATGCTGGTCGTGTCGATGATCACGTGCATGGAGGAGTCCTCCATGCGCTCGGCGATCCGCACCGCGCCGGCGAAGGTCGTGAACCGGCCGTGGATCCGGGCGAAGCCCATGTGCCGGGCGGTGAAGGCGATCGACGAGTGCGTCGGGTCGAGCTCCCAGTGCCCGGGCTGCGGCAGCAGCGGCGGCTCCACCGAGTCCAGGATGATCTCCGCCGTGCCGGGCTGCGCCGGGTCCCCCACCAGCGTCGCCCCGTGGAAGGGCGCGTAGCCCTCGGCGGTGACGGAGAGCCGGTACTCGCCCTCCGGCACGGCCGCGGTGAACCCCCCGTACGGGTCCGTCTCCCCGCTGACGACCCGTCGGCCGATCGGGTCGGTTACCTCGAACTTGGCCTGTCGGATGGGCTGGTGGACCGTGTCGAGCACCCGGCAGCTCAACAGCCGCGCCGTGTGCGGCAGTGTGAGCGTCGCGGATGTGGTCGAAGCGGCACCGCTGGTCGTCTCCATCCCCCGTCGGCGACCGAACATGGCTAGTGCACCCCCGTGCTGTGTGGACTTGGACCGTTCTGGCGAAGACGCATTCGATCATGCTGTCGGGTTGTGGGCAAACAGAATGGTCGCGCCCGGTATGACCGCGCGCTTTCGGACGCCGTCCGGCCGGAAACGCACGCATCCTCGCACCGCTTCCGGAGACCGCCACGGAGCCGTCCTCATCGGTGCGCAACACGGCCGTTCCATGGGCCCTGAGCTGCGCGATCGTGCCCGGGGCGGGATGCCCGTAGCGGTTGCCGGCACCGACGGGGACGATCGCCAGCCGTGGCCGGATCCGGTCCTGGAGGCCCGGGTCCTGGTGCGCCGATCCGTGGTGGGCGACCTTGAGCACGTCCACCGGCCCCAGTTCCGGATGCTCCCTCAGAAGTGCTTCCTGGGACGGCGGTTCGAGGTCTCCGAGCAGCAGGAGCACCAGGCCCGCGGTACGCACCAGCAGGGCGACGCTGGCGTCGTTGGGCCCGTCCGGCGGCGGGGCCGTCGCCGAGGGCCACAGCACCTCCCACTCCAGCGGGCCGGTCCGCCTCCGCTCCCCCGGCGCCGCGGGCACCACGGGCACCCCGGCCCGCGCCGCCGCCCGGCGGACCGCGGCCGCCTGCGCGGGCGGCTCCTCCAGCACGGTGGTTTCGATCACACCCACGGACCGGCCCCGCAGCACCCCCGGAACCCCTCCCACGTGGTCGGCGTGAAAGTGCGTCAGCAGGAGCAGCGGGATCCGGCTCACGCCGAGGGCGCGCAGGCAGTCGTCCACCGGGCCCGGCTCGGGCCCGGCGTCGACCACGACGGCCGTACCGGGACCGGCGGCCAGCACGCCGGCATCGCCCTGGCCCACGGCGCACTGGACGTAGCTCCAGTCCGGCGGCGGCCAGCCGGTGACGGTACGGATCAGCTGCGGCGGCCGCAGCACCGCGATCAGCAGCAGCACGGCCACGGCGGCGCAGGCCCCCCGCCGCCGCCCGCACCGGGCCCCGAACCCCACCGCCGCCGCCGTGACCGCGGCCAGCAGCAGCCCGCCCGCGAGCCCGCCCGGCCAGGGCAGCTCCGCCCCCGGCAGCCGGGCCCCGCCCCGCGCCACGGCGGCGATCCACCCGGCGGGCACCCCCGCGCACCGCGCGAGCAGCTCCGCCACGGGCATGCACAGCGGGGCCGCGGCGAGGACCGCGAAGCCGAGCACGGTGGCGGGACCGGCCGCCAGCTCCGCCAGCAGGTTGCACGGCACGGCGACCAGGCTCACCCGGGCGGAGAGCACCGCCACCACCGGCGCGCACACGGCCTGGGCCGCAAGGGCCGCCCCCAGGGCGTCGGCGAGGCGCGGCGGCGCCCCTCGCCGCCGCAGGGCCCCGCTCCAGCGCGGCCCGAGGGTGAGCAGCGCCCCGGTGGCCAGCACCGAGAGGAGGAACCCCACGCTGCGGGCCAGCCACGGGTCGTACAGCACCAGCAGCAGCACGGCCCCGGCCAGCGCCGGCACGAGGGACCTGCCCCGCCCGGTGGCGAGGGCCAGCAGGGTGACCGCCCCGCAGGCGGCGGCCCGCAGCACGCTCGGGTCGGGCCGGCACACCACCACGAAGGCCAGCGTCAGCGCGGCCCCGCCCAGGGCGGTGGCCCGCAGCGAGAGCCCGAGCCGGGGCGCGAGCCCGCTCCGCTCGGCGCGCTGCGCGCGGGCCGGGGGCCCGATCAGCAGATACAGCACGACGGTCAGGTTGGAGCCCGAGACGGCCAGCAGGTGCAGCAGGTCGGTGGCCCTGAACGCCTCGTGCAGCTCGGGCGGGACCCGGGAGGTGTCTCCGACCACCAGCCCCGGCAGCAGCGCCCTGGCGTCCCCCGGGAGCCCCTCGGTGGCGTCCCGCAGCCCGGCCCGCAGCACCCCCGCGAGCCGCTGCACCCGGTCGGGGCCGCCCGTCACCCCCGGCGGGGCGTCCGCGGCCGGGCGGAGCAGGGCCACGGCCCGCTCCCCGTCCCCGGCGGGCGCCAGCCGGGCCACCACCGCGACCCGGGTCGAGGGCTCCAGCCGGGCCCACCCCGGATGCCCGGCCAGTACCCGTACGGGGGTCTCCACCCGGGTCCGCGTCCCGTCGGGCCCGCTCACCCCGGTCAGCACCGCGTCCAGCACCACCACCGGCGGCCCGGCCCCGCCGCGGGCCGTCCGGGGGTCCGAGCCGACGGTGAGCTCCGCGCGCACCCGGGCGTGTTCCCCGGCCAGCCGGGCCACCGGCCCCGCCCGCGCCTCGGCCCGCTCCAGCCCGGCCACCCCCGCCCCGGCGGCGGCGCAGAGCAGCGCGGCGGCCACGGCCGGTCCGACCCCCCACAGCGGCTGCGACCCGCGACGGCCGGCGAGCAGCAGCACCCCCGCCGCGGCCGCCGCGAGCCCCGCCCCGGCGGCGCTCCACCCGCCCGGCACCCCGAGCGCCAGCGCGGCCGCACCCCAGGCCGCCACGGCCGGCACCGCCAGCCGCAGGTCCGCCGGCCCGGCCCGCTCACCCCCGGCCGCTCCGCCGCCGCCCCGTTCTCCCACGGCCGGCTCCTCCGCGACCGGCTCCCCGGCGGCGCTCACGGCCGCACCAGCCTTCGCAGCTCGGCGAACCTCCGCTCGCCGATGCCGTCGACCTGCCGGAGGTCCTCCACGGCCCGGAACCCGCCCCGGGCGGTCCGGAACTCGACGATGTTCCGGGCGAGGACGGGTCCCACCCCGGGCAGCCCGTCCAGCTGCTCGACCGTCGCGCCGGCGAGGCTCAGCGGACCGGCCCCGGCCCCCGCAGCCGCGCCCGCGCCGGGAGCCGGGCCGCCCGCGGCCGGCTGCGCGGTGACACCCACCAGCACCTGTTCGCCGTCCACCAGCACCCGGGCCCGGTTGAGCCCGGTGGTGTCCGTACCCGGCCGCACTCCCCCGGCGGCGGCCAGCGCGTCCTCCACCCGCGAGCCCCCGGGCAGCCTCCGTACACCGGGGTCTCGGACCTTGCCGCCGACGTCCACCACGATGCGGGCACCCGCACCGGCCGCAGCCGCCGACGGCACCGGGGCGGCGGGAGCGGAGCCGGGCCCGAGCACGGCCGGGGCCGTCACCGGCTGCGGCCGGCCCGACCAGTACTGCTGGGCGGCGAAACCGACGGCCACCACCAGCACCACCGTCACGGCGGCCACCGTCCTCGGTTCCACCCCGCACCGCTCCTGCACCCACACCGGCAGCCGTTCCCGCAGAGCCGGCCTCCGCGCCTCCCGAGCCCCCGGCGCTTCCCCGGGCTCCCGCCCGGCACCGGCAGCGGGATCCGCCGTCCCACCCGGCGGGTCGGCCACCCGCAGGGCCGTCTCCTGCGCCCCGGCCCGGCCGGCCAGCAGGGCCTCCGCCCTGCGCCGCAGCAAGGCGGGGTCGGGGCGGGACCGGTCCCGGCGCCGGCGCCGGTCCCCGAGCCTGCCGTCGGACCGGCGCGCCCGCCCGGGCCCGCTCCCGCCGGGGCCGTCGGAAGGGGAAGCCGTGGAAACACCTGGAGTACGCGTTCGAAGAGTCATGCCCCGAAGCTAGGGCCGACCCCAGGACCACCGCTCGGAGCCTTCAATTCCGGTGGATAACCGCCCCGTTGTGGACAACCCGGCCACCCTTCCGTGTGACCATCAGCACCCGGCACCCGGCACCCGGCACCCGGCACCCGGAAGGACCCCAATGCCCACCAGGCCCGGGAACCCACCCGACCCAAGTGATCAGCGCGGCGAGACGACCGCCGCCAGCAGCCCCGGCCCGGTGTGTGCGCCGATCACCGCGCCGACCTCGCTGACGTGCAGCTCGACCAGGCCGGGAATGCGCTCGCGCAGCCGCTCGGCGAGCTTCTCGGCCCGCTCCGGGGCCGCCAGGTGGTGCACTGCGACGTCGACGCCCCGCGCCCCGGCCCGTTCTACGGCCAGCTCCTCCAGCCGGGCGATGGCCTTGGAGGCCGTGCGCACCTTCTCCAGCATCTCGATCCGCCCGCCGTCCAGGGTCAGCAGCGGCTTGACCGCCAGCGCGGAGCCGAGGAGGGCCTGCGCGGCCCCGATCCGGCCGCCGCGCCGCAGGTAGTCGAGGGTGTCCACGTAGAAGTAGGCCGACATCTCCGCGGCCCGCTTCTCGGCGGCGGCCACGGCCTCGTCGGCGGACCCGCCGGCCTCGGCGGTCTCGGCGGCGGCGAGTGCGCAGAAGCCGAGGGCCATGGCGACCATGCCGGTGTCGACGACGCGGACCGGCACGGGGGCGGTCCGGGCCGCGACCACGGCGGCGTCGTAGGTGCCGGAGAACTCGGCGGACAGGTGCAGGCTCACGATGCCGGTGGCACCGGCCTCCGCGGCCTCCTGGTAGGCCCGTACGAACCGCTCGGGGCCGGGGCGGGAGGTGGTGACGGGGCGGCGCTTCTGCAGGGCCGCGGCGAGGCTGCGGGCCGAGATCTCGGTCCCTTCCTCCAGGGCCTCGTCGCCCAGGACCACGGTCAGGGGGACGGAGGTGATCCCGTGCCGCGCCATCGCCTGCGGGGGCAGGTAGGCCGTGGAATCGGTGACGATCGCGACATGGCGGGACATGAGCCGGAGGTTACCGGCAGCGGAGGCCTTCCGGCAGCCCGGGCCTCCCCCTCACCCGGATCCGCCTCCGCACGACCCTCGGCACGGCCCCGGGAACACCCTCCGCGCAACCCTCGGCACGGCCCCGGGAACACCCTCGGCACGCCCCTCGGACCACGCCCGCACCACCGCCGAACGCGCCTCCGCTCAGGTGGTGGCCTCCGGCCTGGGGGCCTTCTGCCAGGGGTACGCGGCCGCCGGAGCGGAGGGGCCCAGCGCCGGCCGCCCGGACTCCGCCGGCCGCGCGCCGGGCTCGGCGCCCGGGGTGCCCGCGGCCGGGGCGCCCGCGGCCTCCTGCCCCGCGTCCCAGGCCGCCGCCGCGGCCGCCAGGTCGTCGACCGACTCCCGGGACCAGTCGCGCAGCGCGTCCGACTCGACCTCGATCTGCTCCGAGAGGTGCGCCAGCTCGTCGTCCGCGAACCGCCGGGCGCGGTCGCGCGCCGCCCACCGCAGGGAATCGGCCGACTTCGTGATCTTGAGGGTGCGCTCCCGCAGCTCGGGCAGGGACTCCGCGATCCGCTTGCGGTCGGGCTCCTGCTCCAGCCGCTTCAGCTCGTCGTCCAGCTCGTGCCCATGCCGGCTCAACCGCTCGAAGAGGGCGATGGACTCCTTCAGCGAGCTGTCGGACTGCACGCCCTGGTACAGGGCGGCCTGCGTGGCGCGCATGGAGTTCCGCAGGTCGAGCCGCAGCTGCGCCAGCGCGCCGGCGACCCCGCCCTGGCCGATGCTGCGGGCCTTCAGCGTGGTGTCCTCCACCGTGCGGCGGGCCTGCGTGATCGTCCGGTCCACGCCGCGCTTGGCCGCGCCGACCGCCTTCACCGTGGCCCAGGCGCCCAGCCCCAGGAAGGCGAACAGCACCACCAGGGCGAAGATGATGATCAAAGCGCCTACCTCCATGAGGTTCCCTTCCCCGGCTTGTTCCCGTCCCTCCCACCGTAAACGCCGCGGGCAGGCCAGGGGTTCCAATCGAACCCCCAACCTGCCCGTACGGGATCACCCCGAGGCGCCGGCCCGCGCGGCCCTGGCGGGACGCACGGGCCTCGGCCCGCCTCAGATGACGATGTTCACCAGCTTCGGCGCACGCACGATCACCTTGCGGATCTCCGCGCCGCCCAGGGCCGCGACGACGCCCGCGTCGGTGACGGCCAGCTGCTCCAGGTCGGCCTCCGAGATGCTCGGCGCCACCTCCAGGCGCGCCTTGACCTTGCCCTTGACCTGGACCACGCAGGTGACCGTCTCGTCCACCACGTACGCCGGGTCCGCGACCGGGAAGTCCTGGTGGACGACCGAGTCGGTGTGGCCCAGGCGGTGCCACAGCTCCTCCGCGATGTGCGGCGCCAGCGGGGCGACCAGCAGCACCAGGCGCTCGGCCACGGAGCGCTCCAGCGGGCGGCCCGCCTTGGTCAGGGCGTTGTTCAGCTCGGTGATCTTCGCGATCGCCGTGTTGAAGCGCAGGCCCGCCATGTCGGAGCCGGCCCCGTCGATGGCCTTGTGCAGGGCGCGCAGGGTGGCCTCGTCGGGCTCGCCGTCGACGACGGTGACCTGGCCGGTCTCCTCGTCCACGATGTTGCGCCACAGGCGCTGCAGCAGGCGGTACTGGCCGACGACGGCGCGGGTGTCCCACGGGCGCGAGACGTCCAGCGGGCCCATCGCCATCTCGTACAGGCGCAGGGTGTCCGCGCCGTACTCCTCGCAGATCTCGTCGGGCGTGACGGCGTTCTTCAGGGACTTGCCCATCTTGCCGTGTTCGCGCTTGACGGGCTCGCCCTGGTAGAAGTACCCGCCGTCGCGCTCTTCGACCTCGGCCGCCGGGACGTACACGCCGCGCGCGTCGGTGTAGGCGTACGCCTGGATCATGCCCTGGTTGAACAGCTTGTGGAACGGCTCGGCCGACGAGACGTGGCCCAGGTCGAACAGCACCTTGGACCAGAAGCGGGCGTACAGCAGGTGCAGCACCGCGTGCTCGGCGCCGCCCACGTACAGGTCGACGCCGCCGTGCGGCGCGCCCTCGCGCGGGCCCATCCAGTACTGCTCGATCTCCGGGTCCACCAGGGCCGACGCGTTGTTCGGGTCCAGGTAGCGCAGCTCGTACCAGCAGGAACCGGCCCAGTTGGGCATGGTGTTGGTCTCGCGGCGGTAGGACTTCACGCCGTCGCCCAGGTCCAGCTCCACGTTGACCCACGCCTCGTTGCGCGACAGCGGGGTCTCCGGCTTGGAGGTGGCGTCGTCGGGCTCGAAGGTGCGCGGGGAGTAGTCCTCGACCTCCGGCAGCTCCAGCGGCAGCATCGACTCGGGCAGCGAGTGGGCGACGCCGTCCTCGTCGTAGACGATCGGGAAGGGCTCGCCCCAGTACCGCTGGCGGCTGAACAGCCAGTCGCGCAGGCGGAAGTTGACGGTGCCCTCGCCGATGCCGCGCCCGGCCAGCCAGTCGGTGATGGCGGCCTTGGCCTCGACGACGCCCAGGCCGTCCAGGGAGATGCCCTCGCCGGCGGAGTTCACCAGCTTCGCGTCGTAGGAGACGAACGCGTCCTCCCACTCGGCGGTGTCGGTGCTGCGGCCGTCCGTCGGCTCGACGACGCAGCGGATCGGCAGCTCGAAGGCGCGGGCGAACTCGAAGTCGCGGGTGTCGTGCGCCGGGACGGCCATGATCGCGCCGGTGCCGTAGCCCATCAGCACGTAGTCGGCGATGAAGACGGGGACCTTGTCGCCGCTGACCGGGTTGACCGCGTACTCGCCGGTGAAGACACCGGTCTTGTCCTTGGCCTCGGCCTGCCGTTCGACGTCCGACTTGGAGGCGGCCTGCTTGCGGTACGCGGCCACGGCCTCGGCGGGGGTGGCGTAGCCGCCGGTCCACACGTCGTGGGTGCCCTCGGGCCAGGCGGCCGGGATGAACTTCTCGACCAGCGGGTGCTCGGGCGCCAGGACCATGTAGGTGGCGCCGAACAGGGTGTCCGGGCGGGTGGTGAAGACGGTGATGGCCTCGTCGCCCAGCGCGAAGTCGACGCGGGCGCCCTCGCTGCGGCCGATCCAGTTGCGCTGCTGCAGCTTGATGGCCTCGGGCCAGTCCAGCGCGTCCAGGTCGTCCAGCAGGCGGTCCGCGTAGGCGGTGATCCGCATGTTCCACTGGCTCAGGCGGGACTTGAAGACGGGGAAGTTGCCGCGCTCGGACCGGCCGTCGGCGGTGACCTCCTCGTTGGCCAGGACGGTGCCCAGCCCGGGGCACCAGTTCACGGGCGCGTCGGAGGCGTAGGCCAGGCGGAAGCCGTTCAGGACGTCGGCGCGCTCGGCGGCGGTCAGGCCGGCCCAGGCACGGCCCCCGGGGACCTCACGGGTGCCGTTCTCGAAGGCGGCGACCAGCTCGGAGACCGGGCGGGCCTTCTTCGCGTCGGCGTCGTACCAGGAGTTGTAGATCTGCAGGAAGATCCACTGGGTCCACTTGTAGTACTCGGGGTCGATCGTCGCGAAGGAGCGGCGCTTGTCGTGGCCCAGGCCCAGGCGGCGCAGCTGGACCTTCATGTTCTCGATGTTCGCCTCGGTCGACACGCGCGGGTGCGTGCCGGTCTGCACGGCGTACTGCTCGGCCGGCAGGCCGAAGGCGTCGAAGCCCAGGGTGTGCAGGACGTTGTGGCCGGACATCCGCTGGTGGCGCGCGAAGACGTCGGTGGCGATGTAGCCCAGCGGGTGGCCGACGTGCAGGCCCGCACCGGAGGGGTACGGGAACATGTCCATGATGAACTTCTTGGGCCGGGCGACGACGGCCGGGTCGCCGGCCAGGTCGCCGGTCGGGTTCGGCGCCTCGTAGGTGCCCTCCGCGTCCCATACGTCCTGCCAGCGTGCCTCGATGTCGGCGGCCATGGCAGCCGTGTAACGGTGCCCCTCGGCCGCCTCGGGGGCCGGGGTGTTCGTCTCGCTCATGATTCCTGAAGCTCCATCGATCGTCTCTGCCGTCTCTGCCCGCCCAAACGAAAAAGCCCCTCGCACAGGAGGGGACGCCGCGCCGATGCCGACCTTCTCGAAGGGTCGGTACTGATCAGCGCGGCTCGGTAAGCAGAAGGCGTACGGCACGCATGGCGTCAGGGTACCGCAGCGGCCCCCGCGGGCGCTCGGACGTTCACCGGCCGGGCACGAAGAGAAGCGGGCCACCCGATCCGGGTGGCCCGCTTCTTCACTGTGGAGCTAAGGAGAATTGAACTCCTGACCTCCTGCATGCCATGCAGGCGCTCTACCAACTGAGCTATAGCCCCTTGTTTCTCTCTGCCGCCGGGCCCCTTCTCGGTTTCCCTTGCCGGTTCCCCTTGGCGACATCGAGAACATTACACGGTCATGGCCCCAGACCAAAAATCGGTTTCCAGTGGCCCGTTATGTCCGTTTCATCCCTGATCACGCCCGGGCGAACTGGTAGAAGCGCTTCAGCGTGCAGTGCTCGTCGAGCAGGCGGCCGTAGATCGGCTCGCCCTCCAGCTCCCGATACGTCTCGATCGGGTCGCCTTTTATGATCAGCGCCCGTGCGCATTCCTCGCACCAGTACTGGTAGTCGGGATTGACCGGTTCCATGTCCCGCACGATCGGCGTGCCGTTGTTGCACCAGTCGCACCGCCGCCGGTGTGCACCCATCCGTCAGCGACTCCCTCCCGCATCGGGCCGTCGTGTCCCCCTCCGGCCGTCCGATTCTGCCACGTCGGCAGCGGACGGGTCAGCAAGCACACAAAGGGGAACAAACGCAAGGATCCCGCCCCCTGTTGGGGACGGGATCCTGATTGTGGAGCTAAGGAGAATTGAACTCCTGACCTCCTGCATGCCATGCAGGCGCTCTACCAACTGAGCTATAGCCCCGCTCTCCGCCGCGTTCCCCCCGTTTCCGGTGTTCTTCGCTGCGAACAAGAAGAACTCTAGCCTGTGACCAGCCGGAAAGTGAAATCCGGGTCCCGGCGGCCCTGCGGGCCACACGGAGGGCCCCGGCGGAAGCCTCAGTCGTCGTCGCCGAGCACCGGCTCCGGCAGCGTGCCGGCGTTGTGCTCCAGCAGGCGCCAGCCGCGCGCGCCCTCGCCCAGGACGGACCAGCAGCAGTTGGAGAGCCCGCCCAGGCCCTCCCAGTGGTACGGCTCCAGGCCCAGCAGCCGCCCGATGGTCGTACGGATGGTGCCGCCGTGGCTGACGACGACGAGCGTGCCGCCCTCGGGCAGCCGGCCCGCGTGCTCCAGCACCACCGGAGCGGCGCGGTCGGCGACCTCGGTCTCCAGCTCGCCGCCACCGCGGCGCACGGGCTCGCCGCGCTTCCACGCCGCGTACTGCTCGCCGTGCTTCGCGAGGATCTCCTCGTGGGTGAGGCCCTGCCACTCGCCCGCGTACGTCTCGCGCAGCGCCTCGTCGTGCGCCACGGACAGCCCCGTGACGCCGGCCAGCTCGGCGGCCGTGTCCGCGGCCCGCCGCAGGTCGGAGGCCACGATGGCGTCCGGCTTCAGCGAGGCGAGCAGGCGGGCGGCGCGGCGGGCCTGCGCCACACCCGTCTCGGTCAGCTCGATGTCCGTCGAGCCCTGGAAGCGGCGCTCGAGGTTCCACGAGGTCTGGCCGTGCCGCCAGAGGACGATCTTCCTGCCGGGCTTGGCGGCAGTCGTCGTGGTCGTGCTCAGAACAGATCACCGTCCATCTCGTCGTCGCCCTGCGCCTCGCGCAGCTTGGCGTGCTCCTCGGCCTTGCCGATGGTGAGCTTGGCGTCCTCGGGGAGCTCGATCTCGGGGCAGTCCTTCCACAGGCGCTCCAGCGCGTAGAAGACGCGCTCCTCGCTGTGCTGGACGTGGACGACGATGTCGACGTAGTCGAGCAGGATCCAGCGGGCGTCGCGGTCGCCCTCGCGGCGCACCGGCTTGGCGCCGAGCTCCTTGAGGAGGCGCTCCTCGATCTCGTCGACGATCGACTTGACCTGGCGGTCGTTGGGCGCCGAGGCGAGCAGGAAGGCATCGGTGATCGACAGCACGTCGCTGACGTCGTACGCGATGATGTCGTGCGCGAGCCGGTCGGCCGCCGCCTGGGCGGCGGTGGTGATGAGCTCGATGGAGCGGTCCGTGGCGGTCACTGGCCATGCTTTCGGGTTGGCGGACAGATACCCACAAGGGTCTCACGTACCGCCGACGCCGCCCGCGCGGAACGTCCGGCGCGGGCCCGGGCCCAGGTGGGAGCCGGTCCGGGGCGGGAGCCGCCCGGACCGGCCCGCCCCGTCAGGACGGCTTGTAGTCCTTGCCCAGCACCACCACGACGTCCGCGTTCACCGGGCTCTCGGCCTTCTGCACGGCCGTCTCCGGCAGCCCCAGCGTCTTGGCGACGTCGACCGCCCGGTCCCGCTGGGCCTGGTCCTGGTACGTGATCCGCGTGGCGGCCGCCGTCCGGTCCGCCCTGCCGCCGTCCACGAAGGCGTAGCCGCCGTTGATCAGCGCCGCCTCCGCCGCGACCTGCGCCTTCTCGTCCCCGGTGGCGTCCTTGAGGCCGACCCGCGGGGCGGCGCCGGGCTGGGCCGCGCCGAGGGAGCCGCCGAGGATCTCCTTGACGACCTTCCGGCCGGCCTCGTCGGTCAGGCCGCCGTCCGGCTTCACGGTGAGCACCTCGGTGCGGTACGCCGCCACCTTGGCGTGCTCGCCGATCCGCGACAGCAGCCCGCCGAGGTTCTTCGCGTCGAGCCCCGGGTCGAGGATCTGGCCCATGCTCTCGACGGTCGTGGCCGCCGCCCCGGGGTCGCCCGGGATCTTGCGGAGGACGGCGTAGAGCACCTTGCCGGTGCGCTCCAGCTGCTTCGTCTCCGGTTCGCCGCGGCCGCGGTACGTGGCGTACGCGACGGCCATCGCGCCGGTCAGGCTCTGCCTGGGGCCCTGTGCCACGGCCGGGGTCTTGGCCTGCTCGTCGGCCGGGACGGCGGTGTCGGTGTCGGCCTCGATGCCCCCGACCAGCTCGACGAGGCGTTCCAGGAAGGGGGTGTCCAGGCGCCAGGTGCCGCCGATGCGGGTGCCGAGGACGGTGTCGAGGGACTCGCGGGTGCCGAGTCCGCCCTCCTGGACGGCCTTGCCGAGGGAGGTCGCGGTGCCGTCCTGCTTGGGGACGCCCAGGGTGTTGGGGATCAGGACGGTGGCGCCCTGCCCGGTCGTGACGTTGTCCACGAGGAGGGCGGTGGAGCTGCCGCCGCGCTTGGTGTTGTGCAGGTGGACGACGATCATGTCGCGCTTCTGCGCGCCGGCGGCGGCCGCGGCGCCCTTCTTCTGTCCGGGGCCGTCGAGGAAGGGGAGCCCGCCCGTGTACCAGAGCCAGCCCAGCCCTCCGACGGCGGACAGGGCGAGGACGACGACCAGCGCGACGACCCGGTTGCGGCCGCGTCGGCGGGCCTCCTCGCGGCGTTCGGTCCGGCTCTCCGTGAAGGCGAGCCAGTCGATGACGTCCTCGGAGTCCTCGTCGGGCTGGTCGATGAACGCGAACTGCTCCGTGCGGTAGTCGCGGCCGCCGGGGGCGTCCGTGACCCCGGCGGCGGACTCGGCGGGCGCCGCCCGGCGCGGCTCGGGCACCGGGGCGGGCGCGGGTGCCTGCGCCGGCTGCTGCCGGGGGGCGGCCTGGTGCGGGATCCACTGCGGGTGGTCCTGCCGGCCCGCGTACGGGTCGTGGGGCTGCGGCTCCGGGTACGGCTGCTCGTACTGCTCGTACTGGGGGTACTGCGGGTACGGCGCGTACTGCTGCTCGTACGGGGGCGGGACGGGCTGTACGGGGTGTACAGGCTGCGCGGTCACCTGGCCGTACACGGGTCTGCCGTACGCGTCGTAGCCGATGAGCTGCTGCTGGGCGGCGTACGGGTCGTACGGATCCTGTGGGTCGTTCACCGCGGGGCCCCTCTCTCCGGAAGCTCAGGCTCCCCGGTACAGCTCGCGCTTGTCGATGTAGCGCACCACACCGTCCGGAACCAGATACCAGACCGGATCGCCCTGGGCGACCCTTGTGCGGCAGTCCGTGGAGGAGATCGCGAGCGCGGGGACCTCGACCAGCGAGACCCCGCCCTCGGGCAGTCCGTCGTCGGTGAGGACGTGGCCGGGCCGGGTCACTCCGATGAAGTGGGCGAGGGAGAACAGCTCGTCCGCGTTGCGCCAGGTCAGGATCTGGGCGAGGGCATCGGCACCGGTGATGAAGAACAGGTCGGCGTCGGCGTTGAGCGCGCTCAGGTCCCGCAGGGTGTCGATGGTGTACGTCGGGCCGCCGCGGTCGATGTCGATGCGGCTGACGGAGAACTGCGGGTTGGAGGCGGTCGCGATGACCGTCATGAGGTAGCGGTCCTCCGCGGGAGACACGGCCCGCTGCGACTTCTGCCACGGTTCGCCCGTGGGTACGAAGACCACCTCGTCGAGGTGGAAAAGGGCGGCCACCTCACTGGCGGCCACCAGGTGTCCGTGGTGGATCGGGTCGAACGTCCCGCCCATCACTCCGAGCCGGCGCTTGACCGGGCCCGTAGGCATTTCCTGCTCTCCCATGAGCGCAGAGCCTACTGGCCCGGTGACACGCGCGCGGCGGCCGGTGCGTACGAGGAGCCCGGCTCAGCGGTCGCGGTTCAGGCGAGTGGTCACCCAGAGCATGAGCAGCAGGATCACGAGCGCACCGCCACCGGTCAGGTACGGGTTCAGGCTGTCGTGGTTGCCGCCGTGCTGCCCGCCTTCCTCCGCAGCGAGGAGGACCAGGTTGTGGGCGGTGGTGGAGAGGCTCATCAGGCAGGTACCTATCGAGTCGGGGAGCGAGCGGAGACTTCCCTCACATCGTATGCGGGGGCCCTGGGCACGCTCACGCCGACTCAGGCGTTGGGGAGGATGGACACACGTCACCACAGCCGATCGAGGGGGAAGGGCGCCATGACGAACACCGGTTCCGAGACGTCACCGGCACGCAATCGCAGGAGGTTCCCGGGGATTTCCTCGCGGGCCTACGAGCATCCGGCGGACCGCTCGGCGCTGGTCGCGCTGCGCAAACTCGCCGGTTTCGACACGGTGTTCAAGGCCCTCAGCGGGCTGCTGCCGGAGCGCAGCCTGCGGCTGCTGTTCCTGTCGGACTCGGTGCGGGTGGGCGAGACCCAGTTCCCCCACCTGCACGAGATGCTGCGCGACGCCTGTTACATCCTGGACCTGGAGAAGGTCCCCCAGATGTACGTGCAGCAGGACCCGAAGCCCAACGCGATGTGCATCGGGCTGGACGAGCCGATCATCGTGGTGACCACGGCGCTGGTCGAGCTGCTCGACGAGGAGGAGATGCGGGCGGTCGTGGGCCACGAGGTGGGCCACGCACTGTCCGGGCACGCCGTGTACCGCACGGTGCTGCTGTTCCTGACGAACCTGGCGCTGAAGGTGGCGTGGATCCCGCTGGGCAATGTGGCGATCATGGCGATCGTCACCGCGCTGCGGGAGTGGTTCCGCAAGTCGGAGCTGTCGGCGGACCGGGCGGGGCTGCTGGTCGGGCAGGACGTGAACGCCTCGATGCGCGGCCTGATGAAGATCGCGGGCGGCAACCACCTCCACGAGATGAACGTGGACGCCTTCCT
The DNA here is from genome assembly GCF_056434525.1 of Streptomyces sp. NPDC044002. NCBI lineage: Bacteria > Bacillati > Actinomycetota > Actinomycetes > Kitasatosporales > Streptomycetaceae > Streptomyces > Streptomyces sp. NPDC044002. Next base: position 68,771 of record NZ_JBWKEZ010000016.1, on the reverse strand, counting down.
CGCCCAGGCCGAGGAGTACGAGGAGAGCGGCGACCTGCGCGACTCCGTCCTGAAGATCCTCAACATGCTGCCGCGCACCCACCCCTTCACGACGGTGCGGGCGGCCGAGCTGAAGAAGTGGTCCCAGAGCCGGGACCACCAGCGGATCATGGACGGGCACTACCCGCGCCGGGAGGAGGACAAGGACACCTCGGTGACCGACTCCTTCCGCCAGTCCGCCTCGCACTACGCGGAGTCGGTGCGGACCAGCAAGGATCCGCTGATGAAGCTGGTCGGCGACATCGCCGGCGGTGCGGGCGACCTGGGCGGGAAGCTGCGCGACAGGTTCACCGGATCGGGCGGCGGCGCCGCGCGGGAGTCCGGCGACCCCAAGGGCACCCCCGGCACCCCCGGCTCCTCCGGCCCGGCCGGTCCTACGGGCTCGGGCCCGGACGGGCGGGACTGACGGAGGCCTGCGGGGGCGGCGGCTGGGACGGGGCCGGGGGGCCGCCCGGCGCCCCGGCCGGTGCCAGTACGCCGCACAGACCGGCCGTGCGCCGGGAGTGGCCGGCGGCGTAGGGGTCGCTCGCGGGCGGTCCCACGGTGGTGGGCCCGGCTCCGGCCAGGAGGGGCTTGAAGCCCTCGGCGGGCTCGGTGGCGCAGTCCTGCGGCCCGGCCATCACGTAGGCCGAGGAGATCTCCGCCCGGCGGGCCGTGAGGTCCTCCCGGTCGAAGCGCAGGCGCAGCTCGCGGCGGACGGTGAACAACGAGGCCCCGTCGGCGGCGGCGGGCGGTCCGGCCGCCGGGCGGACGGCGTACACGAAAGTGTGGTCGGTGCTCACCTCCAGCGCCTCGGGGTTCAGCTCCTGGACGGCGAGGATCCCGCTCACCCTGACGCGGCTGTCGGCGACGACGGCGATGGCGGGGTCGAAGCGGACCAGCCAGCCGGTGGCGGCGTGCCGGCCGTCGCCGGAGGGCGAGGTCACGCTCTCGTCGAACTGGGCCAGCTGCCCGGGGTCCAGGAGCACCCGCACGGGCCGGGAGGCCGCGCCGGAGAGGACGTCCGGGTCCAGCGAGGACTGCACCAGGTAGTCCTTGGCGATGGACAGGGCGGCGACGACCTGGCTCTCGGTGAAGTGGTGCGTGCGCCGCACGGCCGGGAGGGTGATGCCGGCGGCACCGATCCGGTACTCGGCCGCCTGGCTGTCGGCGTAGAGGTCGGCCGGCCGGCCGCCGGGCACCGGGACGGCCGGTGCCAGGGGGACGACGGTGCTGCTCAGCGGCTCGGCGTTGCCGCCGGGCGGCGGGACGTACGGGTTGCGCATGCCCATGTACACGGCGATGGCGAAGGCCGACGCGATGAGCAGCACGAGCAGCATGCCCTGGCGGGCGCCGCGGCCCGGGCTGCCGGTGCGGGGGCCGGCGGAGCCGCCGCCGGACCAGATGGAGCGGCTGCGGACGGCCCGGGCGTGCTCGCCCATGCGTTCCTGGGCGGAGAACTCCTGGAGCCGGGCAGCACGGACGAAGTCCTCGTCGAACACCACCGAGCGGTATTCGTCCGGGCGTAGTTCGTCGTCACCCCCGCCGATGCCTTCGGGGGTGCCGTTGGGCGGATCTCCTGGTACGGCCATCGCTTCTCCCGCTGTCCCCGCTTCAGAGAAGCCCCCAGCTCCGGAGCGAACGAGTGGGGTCGTACCTTCAGGGTTGGCGGCCGACGGGGTACGTAAACGCGCCGACGCCCGTGACTTCCCTGAGCGGCGTACTGGCCGGGGCGGGTGCGGGGTCCGGGTCGCCGGCGGCGCTGCGGTAGACGGCGCTGAAGGCCAGCGCGACCATGCCGAGCCCCATCACGACGGCGAGCACCCACGCGACGGGGCGCAGCCAGGGGGCACGGCCGCGGTAGGGGCGCATGGCTCCGCCGTAGGCGCCGTAAGGGCCGTCGGCGTAGCCGTGGCCGTACGGGCCGTACTCCCATCCGGGGTCGTCGAGGCCGTACCCGTCGGGGTGGCCGTAGTCGTCGTCGGCGGCCCAGCCCCCGGCGACGCGGGCGGCCTCGGCGTCGGCGCGCGCCCGGTCGGCGGCGCGCTGGCGCTCGGCCGCGCTCGGTTCATGGATCTCGGCGTTCCGGACGAAGTCCTCGTCGAGCACCACGGAGGCGAAGTCGAAATCCGCGCCTCCGCGGTCGTCGTCGGGCTCCCCGTCGTCCGGGAACGGCTTGCCCCCCACGTCGTCCGGCACGGGACCAGCGTAGACCTGGGGGGCCGCTTTGGGCAGGGTGTAAGCCTGATTCCGGCCACACCGTGTCCTCGCGATGGTTACCGGACGTGACCGTCGCCGGTGACGATGTACTTGGTGGAGGTGAGCTCGGGAAGGCCCATCGGGCCCCGGGCGTGCAGCTTCTGGGTGGAGATGCCGATCTCGGCGCCGAAGCCGAACTGGCCACCGTCCGTGAACCGGGTGGAGGCGTTCACGGCGACGGTGGTCGAGTCGACCAGCTGGGTGAAGCGGCGGGCGGCGGCCTGCGAGGTGGTGACGATCGCCTCGGTGTGGCCGGAGGTCCAGCGGCGGATGTGGGCGACGGCGTCGTCGAGGGAGTCCACGACGCCGGCGGCGATGTCGTACGACAGGTACTCGGCGGCCCAGTCCTCGTCGGTGGCGGGGACGGCGGTGACCTTGCTCCCCTCGGCGGCGGCCAGCACCTGGGCGTCGCCGTGGACGGTGACGCCGGCGTCGGCGAGCGCGTCGAGGGCGCGCGGCAGGAAGGCGGCGGCGATGTCGCGGTGCACGAGGAGGGTCTCGGCGGCGTTGCAGACGGAGGGCCGCTGGGCCTTGGAGTTGATGAGGATGTCCACGGCCATGTCGAGGTCGGCCTGGGCGTCGACGTAGACGTGGCAGTTGCCGGTACCGGTCTCGATGACCGGAACGATGGACTCTTCGACGACGGTCTTGATGAGCGAGGCGCCGCCGCGCGGGATGAGCACGTCGACGAGGCCGCGGGCGCGCATCAGCTCGCGGACGGAGTCGCGGGACTCGCCGGGGACGAGCTGGATCGCGTCGGCGGGCAGGCCGGCGGCCTCGATGGCGTCGCGCAGGATGGCGACGAGGGCGGTGTTGGAGGCGTAGGCGGAGGAGCTACCGCGCAGCAGGACGGCGTTGCCGGACTTCAGGCAGAGCGCGGCGGCGTCGACGGTGACGTTGGGGCGGGCCTCGTAGATGATGCCGACGACGCCGAGGGGGACGCGGATCTGGCGGAGGTCGATGCCGTTGGGGAGGGTGGAGCCGCGGACGACCTCGCCGACGGGGTCGGGCAGGGCGGCGACGTCGCGCACGTCGGAGGCGATGGCGCGGACGCGCTCCGGGGTGAGGGTGAGGCGGTCGATGACGGTCTCGCTGGTGCCGGCGGCGCGGGCCTTGTCGGTGTCGACGGCGTTGGCGGCGACGATCTCGGCCGTACGGGCCTCCAGCGCGTCCGCGATGGCCAGCAGGGCGGTGTCCTTGGCGGACCGCGGCAGTGGCGCGATGGCGGCGGCGGCGGTGCGGGCCGCGTGCGCGGTGGCGGTGACGGGGGAGGCGGCGGTGGCGTCGTCGAGCGAGGTCATGCCGCCCAGGGTAATCCCCGCCACCCCTGGCTCCGCCGGGCCTTCCACCCCCCGAGACGCCCTTTCCGACGCGCCGCGCCCATTTTCCGACGCGCCGCTCGCGCGGCTCGGCGCCGGGGCGCCTCCCCGGCTTCGCGCCGCTGCGCCGGACTCCGTCCGCCGGGGCCGGGGCGGGGCCGGTGCCCGTGGCTCGGGCCGGTGGGTCGGGTGCGGGTAAGTGGGTCGGCTGCGGTGGGTGGGCCGCTGCGCGGGGCGAGGTCCCCTACCCGCCCTTCGCCCGTTCCCCGGGCTGCGCCCGGACCCCTTGCGGGGGCTCCGCCCCCCCCACCCCCGCGCCTCAAACGCCGGCGAGGCTGGATTTCGCGCAGCGAAATTCCAGCCCGCGCTGGGGGCACCTCCCAGCGGTAGCTGGGGGAGTTTGAGGCGCGGGTCCGGGCAGCGCCCGGGGAACGGTGGAAGGGCGGGTAGGGGACCCAGCCCCGCGCAGCGGTCCACCCAGCCGCACCCGACCAACCGGCCCCAGCCACGCGAACCGGCCCCGCCCCGCAGGCCGCCGGACGGAGTCCGGCGCAGCGGCGCGAAGCCGGGGAGGCCGCCAGCGGCCGAGCCGCGCGAGCGGCGCGTTAAAGAGGCGTGGCCGCCCGCGGCCGAGCCGCGCAAGCGGCGCGTTCAGTAGGGGTGCACGCCCACCGGGTGGGCCGGGGGTGGGCCGTAGCCCTCCGCTACGCGTTGGTGGTACGTGGGGCGGTCGATGACCTCCAGGCCGACGATCTCCCACGGCGGCAGCTGTGCCGTCGAGCGGTGTTCGCCCCAGAGGCGCAGGGCGACGGCCGCCGCGTCGTGGAGGTCGCGGGCCTCCTCCCAGTACCGGATCTCCGCGTGGTCGTCGGCGTACCGGCTCGTCAGCAGGAAGGGGTGGTCGTGCGCGAGCTGCTCCAGCCCGCGCCGCACCTCGGACAGCGGCGCCGGCTTGCCGGAGACGCTGAGGGTGATGTGCCACAGGCGGGAGGTCTCGGCCTGTTCGTCCCCGCCGCCGCCCACGCTGGTCAGCGCTCGTCTCACCAGCCCGCCTCCTGTCTGCGCTACGCGTGTCCGCCCCACACAGTTGACCAGTCCCCGGCCCGCCGTGCGGCGGTTTTGCCGAACCTCAGCCCTGGAGCAGCACCAGATCGTCGCGGTGGACGACCTCCCGCTCGTACGCGGGTCCGAGCTCCCGCGCAAGCTCACGGGTGGAGCGGCCGAGGAGCTGCGGGAGTTCCTTGGCGTCGAAGTTGACCAGGCCCCGGGCCACGGCGCGGCCGTCGGCGGCGCGCAGTTCGACGGGGTCGCCGGCGCTGAAGTCGCCTTCGACGGCGGCGATGCCGGCGGCGAGCAGCGAGCTGCCGCGTTCGGTGACCGCCCGTACGGCGCCGTCGTCCAGGACCAGGTGCCCCTGCGGGGTGGAGGCGTGCTGGAGCCAGAGGAGCCGGTCGGCGGAGCGGCGGCCGGTGGCGTGGAAGTGCGTACCGGTCTCGCGGCCGGCGAGGGCGTCGGCGGCGTGGCTGGCGGAGGTCAGGACCACCGGGATCCCGGCGGCGGCGGCGATCCGCGCGGCCTCGACCTTGGTGACCATGCCGCCGGTGCCGACGCCCGCCTTGCCGGCGCTGCCGATGGAGACGTGGGCGATGTCCTCGGGGCCGCGGACCTCTTCGATGCGGGTGGTGCCGGGCAGGGACGGGTCGCCGTCGTACAGCCCGTCAACGTCGGAGAGGAGGACGAGGAGGTCGGCGCGGACCAGGTGGGCCACGAGGGCCGCGAGCCGGTCGTTGTCGCCGAAGCGGATCTCGTCGGTGGCGACGGTGTCGTTCTCGTTGACGACGGGCAGGGCGCCCATGGCCAGGAGCTGGTCCAGGGTCCGGTAGGCGTTGCGGTAGTGGGCGCGGCGGCTGGTGTCGTCGGTGGTCAGCAGGACCTGGCCGACGCGGACGCCGTAGCGGGCGAAGGAGGCGGTGTAGCGGGCGACGAGGAGGCCCTGGCCGACGCTGGCGGCCGCCTGCTGGCGGGCGAGGTCCTTGGGGCGGCGGGCCAGGCCGAGCGGGGAGAGGCCTGCGGCGATGGCTCCGGAGGAGACCAGGACGATCTCCTTCTCGCCGCCGCTGCGCGCCTTGGCGAGTACGTCGACCAGCGCGTCCACCCGGTCGGCGTCGAGGCCTCCCGCCGCGGTGGTCAGGGAGGAGGAGCCGACCTTGACCACGATCCTGCGGGCGTCCACGACACCTTGCCTAGCCGTTGACACGTCTTTCCCCTCACCGCAGAAACTTTCCGACCGACCGGCCCAATCTACGGGGTGGGGCGGCGGGCCCGCCCGCCGGTTTCAGACCGTGGACGAGGAGCGTTCCCGCTCCGGGCCGTCGGCGGCCGCGGCGGCGGCCCCGGTGCCGGTGCCGGTGCCGGGGATGAGGATCTTGCGGGAGAGCAGGAAGGTGAACGGGATGGCGACGACGGCGGCGACCAGCGGCGCGATGCGGGTGTCCATTCCGGCCCAGCTGACCAGGGCGTAGAGCCCGGCGGACTGGATGACGTAGTTGGTGACGTTCGTCAGCGGGAAGAGGAGGAACTTCTTCCAGGTGGGCCGGGTGCGGTAGGTGAAGTAGGTGTTCATGAAGAACGACCCGATCATCGACAGCACGAAGGCGAGCGTGTACGCGGCGAAGTAGGGCATCCACGGGTGCAGCAGCAGGTAGATGCCGAAGAAGGTGCCTGTGTTCACGCCGCCGACCAGGGCGAACCGGAGGATCTGGCCGAGCTGGTCGCGCCGGCTGTGGCCGGCCATCAGCGGCTGCGCTCCGCGATCACGGCTTCGGAGATTCCGGGCATCCGCTCGGCATCGGCGCCGTGGGCCTCCTTGACCAGGAAGTGCGGGCGGCGCTTGGTCTCGTAGTAGATGCGGCCGATGTACTCGCCGATCAGGCCCAGCATGATCATCTGCATGCCGCCGATGCCGGCGATCATCGCGACGATCGTGACGTAACCGGGCGAGTCGATGCCGTTGGTGATCGCCATGACGGTGATCCACAGCGCGTACAGGCCGGTCAGCGCGACCAGCGACACGCCGAGCCAGATACCGAGGCGCAGCGGCTTGTTGTTGAAGGAGATCAGCCCGTCCATGCCGTAGTTCAGCAGGGACCCGAACTTCCACTTGGTCTCGCCCGCCTCGCGCTGGGCGTTCTGGTAGTCGAAGTGGACGGTGTCGAAGCCGATCCAGGAGAACAGGCCCTTGGAGAAGCGGTTGTACTCGGGGAGCGCGAGCAGGGCGTCGACGGCGGGCCGCGAGAGCATGCGGAAGTCGCCGACCCCGTCGGTGAGCTCCACGTCGACCCAGCGGTTGACCCCGCGGTAGTAGAGGCGGCTGAGCGCGGAGCGGACCTTCTTGTCGCCCTCGCGGGTGCGCCGGGCGATGATCTGGTCGTGACCCTGCCGGTAGTGCTCCAGCATGGTCGCGATCAGCTCCGGCGGGTGCTGGAGGTCGGCGTCCATGATGACCACGGCGTCGCCGGTGGCCTCGCGGAGCCCGGCGAGCATGCCCGCCTCCTTGCCGAAGTTCCGGCTGAAGGAGACGTAGCGGGTCCGGTCCCCGTGGTCCGCGGCGATCTTGCGGAGCTTGCCGAGGGTGCCGTCGCGGCTGCCGTCGTCGACGTAACAGACCTCGTACTCGACGGGCAGGGCGTCCAGCACCTTGCGGATCTCGGCGTCGAACCGGTCGATGACGGCTTCTTCGTTGTAACAGGGGACAACTACCGACAGCTTGGTCATGAGCACTTCCTGCTGGCGTCCTAACGGGTGATTGTCGGCGACCGGACCCGCCACTCACCTCTTCCTTAGAAGTATGCACGCCGGCGGTCGGCCTGCCCGAGTCGCGTGCGGCACACGGTAGCTTTGACGGGATAAGCGGAATGGAACGAAAGGATCGAGGTGCACGTGCCTGACGTCTCCGTGGTCGTCATCGTCTACAACGACGCAGAGCGTCTGCCGGCGGCCGTCCAGTCGGTTCTGGACCAGACCCTGCACGGGGTCGAGGTCGTGATCGTGGACGACTGCAGCAAGGACCGTTCCTACGCGGTCGCCCGGGAGCTGGAAGCGGCGAACCCGGGGCGGGTGCGCGCCTTCCAGCTGCCCGAGAACAGCGGCGGCTGCGGTGCCCCGCGCAACCACGGCATCAAGCAGGCCACCGGCACCTACGTCATGTTCCTGGACAGCGACGACGTCCTGGACCGCAACGCCTGCCGGAACATGCTCGCGGCCGCCGAGAGCACCGGATCCGACCTGGTCTCGGGCATGTGCGTGCGCGTGCACCTCGACAACCGGTGGGGCAAGACCACCGAGTGGTACCCGTGGATCTACTCCCGCACCCGGACCCTGGAGTCGATCACCGAGTACCCGGACCTGCTGGTCTACGACACCCTCTCCACGAACAAGTGCTACCGGCGCGCCTTCCTGCTGGAGCAGGGCCTGGAGTTCCCGGTCGGCATCCACTACGAGGACCTGCTGTTCTCGGCGCAGGCCTACGTCGCCGCCCGCCGCATCACGCTGATCCCGAACCACGTCTACTACTGGAACGTGGTCGAGAAGGCCTCCGCCAAGTCGATCAGCAACCGGCGCCACGAGATCGCGAACTTCGTCCACCGGATGGAGATCCACCGCCGGGTCGACGAGCTGCTCGCGGCCAAGGGCCACACGGCCATCAAGACGGCGAAGGACGCCAAGTTCCTCAAGCACGACCTCGTGCTGCACCTGCGCGACCTGCCGCTGCTGGGCGACGCGTACCGCCAGGAGTTCGCCCGGCTCGCCAACGGCTACCTCGCCGGCATCGACCCGGCCGCGTACGAGAACGTCACGTACCTCCAGGCCATCTGCGCCTACCTGCTCGGCAAGGAGGACTGGCAGAACCTCCTCCCCGCCGCCGACGCGATGACCAACAAGGGCCGGCTGTCCTCCCCGCTGGCCGAACGCGACGGGCGGGTCTACTGGTGCGCCGAGCACCTCGACGACGCCGAGGGCCGCCGGATACTGGACGTCACCGGCCAGGGCTTCCACACGGCCCCCCTGTCCTCCCTCGCCCTGGGCAACCGCCTGACCTCGTACGAGGACGACGGGCGCGGCACCGTCACCCTGTCCGGCACCGTCGTGAACCCCCTGGGCCGCATCCAGGAGGGCACCGAGCTCAAGGCCTCCCTGGAGTTCCGGGCCCGCCGGCAGATCGGGGTGCGCTCCTTCAGCTTCCCGGTGGCAACCGTGCGCCACGCCGGTAACACGATCGAGTGGACCGCCACCGCCGACATCGGCAGCACCGTCCGCCCCCTCGGCATCATCGACGCCGTCTGGGACGTACGCCTGAAGCTGACGGCCGGCGGCGACAAGCTCACCACCCGCGTCTCGGTCGGCGGCGTCGACCTGGAATCGGCGGCCCGGCTGCGCGTCCGCCCCCGCCTGACCCGGCTGGTCTCGGACCGCTTCGAACCCGAGGTGACCAAGAAGGGCAACCTCTCCTACGTCCTGACCGCCGAGGGCCCCGCGGCCGTGCGCACCCAGACGCTGCTCGGCAGCGCCATGCACGGCAAGGCCGCCGGCCTCGTCAAGCGCAGCCTGCGCCGGGCCCTGAAGGCCCGCCGCAACATCGGCTCGGGCGAGCAGAAGGTGAAGGTCTACCACGAGGTCTTCTCGAAGCTTCCGGTCAAGAAGGGCACGGTCGTCTTCGAGAGCCACATGGGCAAGCAGTACAGCGACAGCCCCAAGGCGATCTACGAGGAGCTGGTCCGCCAGGGCGCCCCCTTCGAGGCGATCTGGTCCTACGCCGGCGCCAAGCCCACCGGCTTCCCCGAGCAGGCCACCCTGGTCAAGCGCTGGAGCTGGCAGTACCTGCGGGCCCTGGCACAGGCCGAGTACTGGGTCGACAACCAGGGCTTCCCGCTGGCGCTGACCAAGCGCCCCGGCACCACCTACATCCAGACCTGGCACGGCTCCGCACTCAAGCGCATGGGCTTCCACGAGCCCCGCACCAAGGCGCAGGGCAAGCCCGCCCAGGACCGCTTCCAGAAGGCCGTCGACCGCTTCGACCACTTCCTGATCCGCTCCGAGCACGACGTGCGCACCCTCGCCAAGGGCTTCCGGCTGCGCGACGAGGTGCTGCTGCGCACCGGCTACCCGCGCAACGACGCCCTGGTCGAGGCCCACCGCGCCGAGGCGCACAGCGGGGAGCGCGTGCGCGGCCCGCTCGCCGCCGAGCTGGGCATCGACCCGGACAAGCGGGTGCTGCTGTACGCGCCGACCTTCCGGGCGAGCGCGGACGGCACGGTGGAGGGCTTCGAGTTCCCCTTCGACGTGGAGGAGTTCGCGGACCGGCTCGGCGACCGCTTCACGCTGCTGGTGCGCACCCACTACCTCAACAGCGTCTCGCTGCCGCCGTCGGTGGCGGGCCGGGTGGTCGACGTGTCCCGGCACCACGACATCACCCCGCTGCTGGCGCTCGCCGACGGGCTGATCACCGACTACTCGTCCGTGATGTTCGACTACGCGGTGCTGGACCGGCCGATGCTGTTCTTCGCGTACGACTACGAGAAGTACTCCACCGACATCCGCGGCACCTACTTCGACCTGAAGGAGAAGGCGCCCGGCCCCGTGGTGGCCACGGCGGACGAGCTGATGCAGGCCGTCTCCGCCTTCGACGAGGCCGACGCCAAGTACGCGGAGGCCCGCCAGCGTTTCCTCGCCGAGTTCGGCGAATACGACCGCGGGGACGCGGCCCGCCGGATCGTAGAGAAGTTCTTCACCAGGAGCGGCAAGTGACCCAGCAGCCCCACGAACCCGCGGCACAGGGCGGCCGGGACGTCTTCATCGTCTCCAACAGCGTGGACGAGCTCGGCGGCGTGACCACCTGGTCGCACCAGATGGCCCGGCTCTTCACCGACCGCGGCCACCGGGTGCACATCGTCGGCATCGCCCCCGTCGCCGAGGAGATCCGCCAGCAGCTGCCGGACGTACTCCCGTACGAGATGACCACCCTGTACGAGACCCACCCGCCCCGCGCCCGCCGCCTGCGCGGCATCAAGGGCCGCCTCAACGCCCCGGAGCGGCGCCGGCAGGCGGCCCGCCGGGCGGGCATGCGCGCCAAGGCGGAGACGCTGAGCGCCCTGTTCCGGGCGGCCCGGCCCGGCGCCGTCGTCATCGTCACCCAGGTGTGGGCGATGGAGTGGGTGGCCCTCGCCGACACCAAGGGCCTGTCGGTCATCGGCATGAGCCACGAGTCCTTCGAGGCCAGCCAGACCTCCACCCGGGGCGCGCGGGTCCGCCGCTTCTACCCCGAGGTGGACCGGCTGCTGGTGCTCACCCCGGAGGACGCGGACCTGTGGATCCGGGCCGGCATGGAGAACGTCGCCAGCATGCCGAACCCGCTGCCGTTCATGCCGGACTCCCCCGCCCCCCGCACCGCGAAGGTCGTCGCGAGCGTCGGCCGCCTCGCCTTCGAGAAGGGCGTGGACCTGCTGCTCGACGCCTGGGCGGACGCGGCCCCGCACCACCCCGACTGGACCCTGCGGATCTACGGCGCGGGCACCGAGGAGGCCACGCTGCGGGCGCACTGCACCTCGCTGGGCCTGGACGACTCCGTGGAGTGGATGGGCAGCACCGCCGACGTACTGGGAGCGCTGCGCGGGGCGTCCGTCTTCGCCCAGGCCTCCCGGGCCGAGGGCTTCCCGATCACCCTGCTGGAGGCGATGGCCGCGGGCCTGCCGGTGGCCGCGTTCGACTGCGCGCCGGGCGTACGGGAGATCGTGCGGCACGGCGAGGACGGGCTGCTGGCCCGCCTGGGCAACACGATGGAGCTGGCCGGACACCTGGACACCCTCATGTCGGACCGCGAGACCCGCGAGTCCCTCGGCGACGAGGCGTTCCGCCACGTGCGGCGCTACTCCCCCGCGGAGATCACCGACCGGTGGGAAGAGCTGTTCGCCTTCCTGGAGCGCTGACCCGCCCGTACACGCAGAGGCGGGGGGGGGGGGAGGGGGTGGGGGGGGGGGGGGGGGGGGGGGGGGGGGGGGGGGGGGGGGGGGAGGGGTCGTTGG
>NZ_JBWKEZ010000016.1:0-57087 GCF_056434525.1 Streptomyces sp. NPDC044002 | reverse complement strand
CCTTTTCTTTTTTTCTGTATCTCTCCCCCCCCCCCCTCCCCCCCCCCCCCCCCCCCCCCCCCCCCCCCCCCCCCCCCCCCCCCCCCACCCCCCCGCCTCTGCGTGTACGCGGTGTGTACGCGGTCCTCAGACCTTGTGGACGTCCCGGTGGTGGTCGCCGTGGCCGGGCGCACGGTTGGCCTCCCAGCCGGCCCACGCCGAGGTGATCATCTCGCGGACGTCGTGCCGCGCCTTCCAGCCCAGCTCGGACGCGATCCGGTCGGCCGAGGCCACGACCTTCGCCGGGTCACCGGGGCGCCGCGGGGTGACGACCGGCGCGTAGGTGTGCCCGGTGCCCGCGTTCAGCAGCTCGACCATCTCCTTGACGGAGACGCCCTCACCGCGCCCGATGTTGACGGTGAGGTCCTTGTACTCCCCCGCCGCACCCCACTCGGCGAGCCGGCGGGCCGCCACCACGTGCGCGTCCGCGAGGTCCTCCACGTGGATGTAGTCACGGATGCAGGTGCCGTCCGGGGTCGGGTAGTCGTCGCCGAAGATCCGGGCGCCCTCGCCGGCGTCGTAGCGCTCGAAGACCATCGGCACCAGGTTGAAGACCCCGGTGTCCGCCAGCTCGGGGGCCGCCGCGCCCGCCACGTTGAAGTAGCGCAGACAGGCGGTGGAGATCCCGTGCGCCTTGCCGGCGGCCCGGACCAGCCACTCGCCGGCCAGCTTGGTCTCCCCGTACGGGCTCAGCGGCTTGCACGGGGTCTCCTCCGTGACGGAGTCCACGTCGGGCATCCCGTACACGGAGGCGGAGGAAGAGAACAGGAAGTTGCGGATGCCCGCCGCCACCACGGCCTCCAGCAGCACCGTGAGGCCCTGCACGTTCTCGCGGTAGTAGTACAGCGGCTTCTCGACGGACTCGCCGACCTGCTTCTTGCCCGCCAGGTGTACCACGCCGGTGATCCTGTGCTCGCGGAGGGCCTCGTCCAGGGCGAGGCGGTCCAGCACCGAGGCCGTCACCAGCGGGACGCCCTCCGGCACGCGGTCCTCCCGGCCCGTGGAGAGGTCGTCGAAGACCACGACCTTCTCACCCGCGAGCAGCATCGCCCGGACGACGTGCGCGCCGATGTATCCGGCGCCACCGGTGATCAGAAATGTCATGCGTATCTCCCGAGCTCTAGCGTGACCTGCGCGTGCGGGCGCGGTCGAGGCGGTTGCGTACGAAGGTCAGCGCGCCCCCGGCACCGGGCGCGAGGCGGACGGCCAGCGCACCGGCGGCCGTGCGGTAGGGCTGCGCCAGCAGAACACCGTACCGGCTGCTGGGCAGGGCCCTGCGGCGGAGCAGACCGCCCAGGGGGCGCAGGGAGGTGTGCAGGGAGCTCCCGTCGGCGCAGCGCACGCCCACCCGGACGTCCCAGGCCTGCATCCCGCGCAGCCCCCGGCGGCGCCCCTCGGCGGCCAGCGCGGCCGGCCGGAACGGCACCTCGGCACTCCACCCGTCCCCGTCGGCGGCGGCCCGCAGCTCCACCGGCCGCAGCAGGACGGGATCACCCCCCGCCCGGGGCGGAAAGCTCAGCTGGACGGTCTGCGGACCCGCCTCGGCGAGCCGCCCGTACAGGTCGCGCACCCGCAGCCGCAGGGCCCCCGCCCCGGCGGGCTCGGCGTCGACGGTGACGGGCAGCTCGGCCACCGGCAGGGCGTCGAGCCCGTCCAGCGGCACGGGCAGCCCGGCGCTCCACACCGGCACCCCGGCCGCGTCACGCGCGTACGGGGGCAGCAGCCGGGCCGGCTCGGCGGCGAACCGCATCAGCCGCTCCAAGTCCCCGGGCGGGGTCTCGGCGGCCGCCAGCACAGCGGCGGCCCAGCGGGCACGGGCGGGCGCGGCGGCGGTGTCGGCGGGGTCGAAGCCGGCCAGGTACTCACGGGTCAGCGCCCACCAGGCGGCCCGGTACTCCGGGTCCTTGCCGAGCTCGCGCAGGTACATCCGCAGGTCGTAGTCGAGGAACTTCACCTGGCAGGCACGGCCCAGCTCCGGGGAGGCGGCGGCGAGGGTGCGGGAGGCGGTGCGGTGGGCCTCGACTCGGGAACGCCAGTTCCCGACGTCCTTGCGGTCCAGGGAGATCGACACCTGGGCGGCGCTGCGGCGCACGTGCCACACGTAGACGAGGTCGCCGACGACCGCGATCCGGGGACCTGCGGCCAGGACGCGGGAGGTGAAGACGAAGTCCTCGTACACGAACCGGCCGTCGGGGAAGCGGATCCCGTGCTTCTCCAGGAAGGCACGCTCGTACAGCTTGTTGACGCAGAGGGTGTCACGGACCAGCTCGGGCCGGTCCGCCGGCCGCTCGACGACCTCGCCCGGCACGTACAGGCCCGGCATCCAGGGCACCTCGCGGCCCTCGGGCAGCTCGCGGCGCACGCACGCGCCGACGGTGACGGGCGCCCGGTGCTCCTCGGCGGCCCGCAGCAGCGCCTCGGCCGCGCCCGGAGGCAGGACGTCGTCGCTGTCGAGGAAGAGGACGTACGGGGAGGTCGCGGCGGCGATCCCGTCGTTGCGGGGGGTGCCGCAGCCGCCGCTGTTCTCCGTGCGGTGCAGGACCCGCAGGCGCGGGTGGACCGCCGCCAGCCCGTCCAGCACGCCGGCGGTCCCGTCCGAGGAGGCGTCGTTCACGACGATGACCTCGGCGACCACCGGGCCCTGGGCGAGGGCCGAGGAAACGGCCTCGCCCACGAGCCCGGCGTCGTTGTACGCGATCACCACCACCGAGACCGAGGGGGTGCCACTGCTGGAATGACTGCTGCTCACCCGCAGGATCCTAAGCGAACGGTGTAAAGCCGACTTCAAGCCGCCTCCGCGCCGCCCCGCCCGCACGCCCCGCCCGGTCAGAAGGGACGGAACTCGTCGTACTCCTTCTGGGCGGAGTCGCCGCGGCGGGCTTCCTTCTCGTTGCGGCGCTGGGTGGCCGGACGCGGGGCGTCCAGGCGGTGGTCCTCACCGCGGCGGCCCAGCATCTCGGCTCCGGCCATCACGGTCGGCTCCCAGTCGAAGACGACCGCGTTCTCCTCGGAACCGATCGCGACGCCGTCGCCCGCCTTGGCACCGGCCTTCTTCAGCGCGTCCTCGACACCGAGGCGGTTGAGCCGGTCGGCGAGGTAGCCGACGGCCTCGTCGTTGTTGAAGTCGGTCTGGCGGACCCAGCGCTCCGGCTTCTCGCCGCGCACCCGGTACACCTCCTCGACCTCGTCGTAGGTGACGGTGAAGCCGGCGTCGTCCACGGCCTTCGGGCGGATGACGATGCGGGTCGCCTCCTGCTTGGGCTTGCGGGCGCGCGCCTTCGCGACGACCTCGGCGAGGAAGTACGAGAGCTCCTTCAGACCCGTACGGGCGACCGCGGAGACCTCGAACACCTTGTAGCCGCGGGCCTCCAGGTCCGGGCGGACCATGTCCGCGAGCTCCTGGCCGTCGGGGATGTCGACCTTGTTCAGGACGACGAGGCGCGGGCGCTTCTCCAGGCCGCCGCCGTAGATCTTGAGCTCTTCCTCGATGACGTCGAGGTCGGCCACGGGGTCGCGGTCGGTCTCCAGGGTGGCCGTGTCCAGCACGTGCACGAGGACCGAGCAGCGCTCGACGTGGCGCAGGAACTCCAGGCCGAGGCCCTTGCCCTGGCTGGCGCCCGGGATCAGACCCGGGACGTCGGCGATGGTGTAGACGGTCGAGCCGGCCGTGACCACGCCCAGGTTCGGGACGAGGGTGGTGAAGGGGTAGTCCGCGATCTTCGGCTTGGCCGCGGAGAGCACCGAGATCAGCGAGGACTTGCCGGCGCTCGGGAAGCCGACCAGCGCCACGTCGGCGACGGTCTTCAGCTCCAGGACGATGTCACCGCTGTCACCGGGGACGCCGAGGAGGGCGAAGCCGGGCGCCTTGCGGCGGGCGGAGGAGAGCGCGGCGTTGCCGAGGCCGCCGCGGCCGCCCTCGGCGGCGACGTACGTGGTGCCCTGGCCGACGAGGTCGGCGAGCACGTTGCCCTGCTTGTCGAGGACGACGGTGCCGTCCGGCACGGGCAGGACCAGGTCCTGGCCGTCCTTGCCGGAGCGGTTGCCGCCCTCGCCGGGCTTGCCGTTCGTGGCCTTGCGGTGCGGGCTGTGGTGGTAGTCCAGCAGGGTGGTGATCGCCTGCTCCACCACCAGGATCACGTCACCGCCACGGCCGCCGTTGCCGCCGTCGGGGCCGCCGAGCGGCTTGAACTTCTCCCGGTGAACGGAGGCGCAGCCGTGGCCCCCGTTACCCGCGGCGACGTGCAGCTCGACGCGGTCCACGAAGGTGGTCATGGATGTTCCTCCAGATACATACGGGAATGTCCCGGGCAGGCCTTGCTGCCCATTAAACGTGTCTATGTGACAACGCGCCGAGGGCGGACCTCTCTTCCCGGCGTGTGCCGGGAAGAGCTGAGATCCGCCCTCGGGGTGTTACGAACGCTTGTGATTCAGCAGGAGCTGGATCAGGCGGCCGGAACGATGTTGACGACCTTGCGGCCACGGTGCGTACCGAACTGCACCGCACCCGGCAGCAGCGCGAACAGCGTGTCGTCGCCACCGCGACCGACACCCGCACCCGGGTGGAAGTGGGTGCCGCGCTGGCGGACGAGGATCTCGCCGGCGGAAACGACCTGACCGCCGAAGCGCTTCACGCCGAGCCGCTGAGCGTTGGAATCGCGCCCGTTCCGGGTGGACGATGCGCCCTTCTTGTGTGCCATGTCTCAGTCCCTCTTACTTCGCAGCCGTGGGGATACCGGTGACCTTGATCGCCGTGTACTGCTGACGGTGACCCTGGCGACGGCGGTAGCCGGTCTTGTTCTTGTAGCGCAGGATGTCGATCTTGGCGCCCTTGGTGTGGTCCACGACCTCGGCCGTGACCTTGATCCCGGCCAGCACCCACGGGTCGCTGGTCACGGCGTCGCCGTCGACAACGAGCAGGGTCGAGAGCTCGACCGTGTCGCCAGCCTTGGCAGTGGAAATCTTGTCAACCTCAACGATGTCGCCGACAGCAACCTTGTGCTGGCGACCACCGCTGCGCACGATGGCGTACACGCGGATCTCTCTCTCACTCGGGACGGATGCTCCTGAAGCCAGCCACTCACACGGGCCGGGGCCCACGGTGATCCGGATTGGACGAGCGGCCTCTCCCGTGACCCGGCCGCTTGCGCGGTCGTGCGGGAGGAAGGTGCTCAGGAGCGCGACGCACACTGAACGGAAAATCGTCCAAGACACGCCGACGGTCTAGGTTACGGGGCTGGTTCCGGAGGGTCAAACCGGGCCCCGCAGCACCGTGGACCCCGCCCGGAGGCGGGGTCCACGGTCACGGAACGGATCAGGCCTCGGTCGGAGCCGTGACGGACGGAGCGCTCTGCTCCGCCGCCGCGGTCTTCTTCGTGGCCCGCTTCGCCGTGGTCTTCTTGGCCGTCGCCTTCTTCGCGACGGTCTTCTTGGCGGCCGCGGCCTTCTTGGCCGGAGCCTTCTTCGCCGTGGTGGCCGCCTTCTTGGCCGGAGCCTTGCGGGCGGCCTTCTTCGCCGGAGCCGGAGCCTCGGCATCGGCCTCGCCGGCCGGGGCCTCGGCCGGGACGGCCTCCGCGACGGCCTCCACGACCGGGGTCTCGACGACCACGACGGCGGCCTCGGCCGCACCCGCGGGCGCGGTGGCCTTGCGTACGGCGCGACGGCGCGGACGGGCCGGGGCGGCCTCCACGACCGGCTCGGCCGGGGTCTCGGCGACGGGCTCGGGCTGGGCCTCGGGCTCCGCGACGGGCTCCTCGGCCACGGGCACCGCCACCGGCTCGGCGACGGGCTCGGCGACGGCCTCCACGACCGGCTCGGCGACGGGCTCGGCCACGGCCACCGGCTCCGCGGCCACGACGGGCTCCGGCTCCGGGGCGGTCGCCTTGCGGGTCGCCCGGCGACGGGTACGGCCCTTCGGCGCGGCCTCCTCCACCGGAGCGGCCGGGGCGGCCTCCACCGTCTCCACGGCCTCGGCGACGACCTCGGCGGCCGGCTCCAGCACCGTGTCCGCGGGCTCGGTGACCGGCTCCGCCTCCACCACCGGGACCACCGGCGCGGGAGCCGCCGGCGCCGGAGCGGCGAACCGCTCCGCACCGCGCGGGGCACCCGCCGGAGCGGTCGCCTTACGGGTGGCGCGGCGACGGTTGCGGCGCCCGCTGATGCCCGCGGCGGCCTCGGCCTCGGCCGGGCTGCTGTACAGCTCCTCGTCCGGCACGAACGCCGGCTCCGGAAGGGCGCGCGGCGCGGCGAGCTCCGCGGCCACCTCGGCCTCGGTCTCGGCCTCCAGCACCTCGGCCTCGACGGTCTCGACCGTCTCCAGGCCGTGCTCGTGCTCGTGCTCCACGGCGCGGCCACCGCGGCGCTTGGCGCGCTTGCCGTTGCCACCGCCGCCGACCGCGGTCGGCGTCTCCATGTGCACGATCACACCGCGGCCGTTGCAGTGGACGCAGGTCTCGGAGAAGGACTCCAGCAGACCCTGGCCCACCCGCTTGCGGGTCATCTGCACCAGGCCCAGCGAGGTGACCTCGGCCACCTGGTGCTTGGTCCGGTCCCGGCCCAGGCACTCCAGCATGCGCCGCAGCACCAGGTCGCGGTTGGACTCCAGGACCATGTCGATGAAGTCGATGACGACGATGCCGCCCAGGTCGCGCAGCCGCAGCTGGCGCACGATCTCCTCGGCCGCCTCCAGGTTGTTCCTGGTGACGGTCTCCTCGAGGTTGCCGCCCTGACCGGTGAACTTGCCGGTGTTGACGTCGATGACGATCATCGCCTCGGTCTTGTCGATCACGAGGGAGCCGCCCGAGGGCAGCCACACCTTGCGGTCGAGCGCCTTGGCGAGCTGCTCGTCGATCCGGTACGTCGCGAAGACATCGACCTCGGAGGTCCAGCGGGACAGCCGGTCGGCCAGGTCCGGGGCCACGTGGGACACGTAGCCGTGGATGGTCTCCCACGCCTGGTCACCGCTGATGATGACCTTGGAGAAGTCCTCGTTGAAGATGTCGCGCACGACCCGGACCGTCATGTCCGGCTCGCCGTACAGCAGGCTCGGCGACGAGGTCGTGATCTGCTTCGACTTCTTCTGGATGTCCTCCCACTGCGCCTGCAGACGCTCGACGTCACGGCGCAGCTCGTCCTCGCTCGCACCCTCGGCGGCGGTGCGCACGATGACGCCCGCGTCCTCGGGGACGATCTTCTTGAGGATGGTCTTCAGACGCGCGCGCTCGGTGTCGGGCAGCTTGCGGCTGATACCGGTCATCGAGCCCTCGGGCACGTACACCAGGTAGCGGCCGGGCAGCGAGACCTGGCTGGTCAGACGGGCACCCTTGTGGCCGATCGGGTCCTTGGTGACCTGCACCAGGACCGACTGGCCGGACTTCAGGGCGGACTCGATGCGGCGCGGCCCGTTGGCCATGCCGAGCGCCTCGAAGTTGACCTCACCGGCGTACAGGACGGCGTTGCGGCCCTTGCCGATGTCGATGAAGGCGGCCTCCATCGACGGCAGCACGTTCTGGACCTTGCCCAGGTAGACGTTGCCGACGTACGAGGTGGCCTCTTCCTTGTTGACGTAGTGCTCGACGAGCACGTTGTCCTCGAGGACGCCGATCTGGGTGCGCTCACCGGACTGGCGGACGACCATCACGCGCTCGACGGCCTCACGGCGGGCCAGGAACTCGGCCTCGGTGATGATCGGCACGCGGCGGCGGCCCTGCTCGCGGCCCTCGCGGCGGCGCTGCTTCTTCGCCTCCAGACGGGTCGAGCCCTTGATGGACTGCACCTCGTCGGACGGCTCGGCCTTCTCGCGCGCCGGGCGCGGCTCGCGGACCTTGAGCACGGTGCGGACACCGTCCTCCTCGCCCGCCTCGACCTCGACGGCACCGTCACCGCTGCGGCGGCGACGGCGGCGGCGACGACGGCTGGAGGTGGAACCGAGGGCCTCCTCGGCCTCCTCGTCCTCTTCCTCCTGGTCGGCTTCCTGCGGCTCGGCCTCCTGCGCGGCGGCCTCGCCCTCGGTCTCCTCGTACGCGGACTCGTCCAGGTCGGCGGCCTCACCGCGACGGCGGCGACGGCCACCGCGACGACGGCGGCGCGAGGGACGCTCGCCCGACTCGTCGGACTCGTCCTCGTCGAAGCCGTCGGCCTCGGCCTCCGGCTCCTCCTCCACGAGCTCCGGCTCGGCCGCGGCCACGGGCTCGGCGACGGCGCCACGACGGCGGCGACGACGGCCGGCCGGCTGCGCGGCGGGGGCCTGGACCTCGGCGGCGGCCTCGGCCTCCTCCTCGGTCTCCTCGGCCTCCTCCGCCGAAGCGGCGGCGGCAGCGGCCGCGGCGGCCATGGCCGCGGTCTCCGGGGTCTGGAACATCGGCTCGGCGAACACCGGGGCCTGGAAGACGGCCACGGCCGGGCGCGCGGCACGGCGGGCGGCGCGGTTCGGAGCGGCCTCCGGCTCGGCGGCGGCCTGAGCGGGCTGCGCGGCGGCGGGGGCGGCCGGGGCGGAGGCGCGGGTGGCGCGGCGACGGCCGCGCTTGGGGGCGTCCACGGCGTCGGCGACGGTCACGGCGCGGGTGGCGGCCTTGGGGGCCTCCTCCACGACGGCCTGCACCTCTTCCTCGGCCTCCTCCTCGTCCTCCACGACCGGGGCGGGCTCGGCCACGACGGCCGGAGCGGCGACGGCACGGGTGGCACGGCGACGCGTACGCGGGGCGGGAGCGGCCGGGGCCTCCTCCACGACCGGAGCGGGAGCGGCGGCGGCCTCCACGACGACCTCGGCGGCCTCGGTCACGGCGACCGGAGCGGCGACGGCACGGGTGGCACGACGACGGGCACGCGGGGCGGGAGCGGCCGGAGCCTCCTCCACGACCGGAGCGGCAGCCGGAGCGGCCTCGGCGGCGACCTCTACGGCCTCTACGGCCTCGGCGGCCGGAGCGGTGGCGGCGCGGGTGGCACGGCGACGGGCGCGCGGGGCGGGAGCGGCGGGAGCCTCCTCCACGACCGGCGCGGCAGCGGGCGCGGCCTCCGCGGCGACCTCTACGGCCTCGGCGGCCGGAGCGGTGGCGGCGCGGGTGGCACGGCGACGCGTACGCGGGGCGGGAGCGGCCGGAGCCTCCTCCACGACCGGCGCCGGAGCCGCAGCGGCCTCCACCACGACCTCGGCGGCCTCGGCCACCGGAGCGGCGACGGCACGGGTGGCACGGCGACGGGCACGCGGGGCGGGAGCGGCCGGAGCCTCCTCCACGACCGGAGCGGCAGCGGGCGCGGCCTCTACGGGCGCCTCGGCGACGACGCCGCCGGGCGGGCCGGCCGGCCGGGAAGCCGCACGGCGACGCCTGCGCGGGGGCAGGTTGTCGCTGGGGCTGCCACTGTCGGCGGCGGGGGTGTTGTCGTTTTCGTTGTTGAGCATGCGGGCGGTTCTCCCGTCACGCTCCCGGGCGCCGCGGCTGACATCCGGTCCGGCACGGCTCCGCGCGATGGAGCGCGGAACCGGCCTCCGGGGCGCGTTCGCCACACGGGAGCTGTAGTCCATGGCCCGCCGGTTCCGTACGTGTTGTCCGTACGGCCTGGCGGAAGTCTTCAGGTCAGTGCGCTGCCCGACCCAGGTGGCTCCCGAGTTCCAGGGCGGCGCGACGACGACGGTCCTTACGCGGCGGGACCTTCCGGCGCCTTCGCGTCGGCGTTCACGGCGGCCGTGGGTGGAGCGGCCGTGACAGCCTCGCGGTCGGGCGCGAGCGGGTCGGTCACCGTGCCGGACTCCTCGTCGAAGAGCCCCTGCGCCAGCCTGGTCACCGCTGCGGGGACCGGCGGCGCCAGGTCGGCCACAGCTTGGAGACCGGACAGGACGTCGTCGGGTCGCACGGCAGGTGTCAAATGCCGAACAACCAGCCGCAGTATCGCACAGGCATTGTCCAGCGGCCTATCAACCTGGGCAGGAAGGGCCTCGAGGCTGACGACGGCACCGCGGGTGTCGAAGGTCCGCA
Organism: Streptomyces sp. NPDC044002; assembly: GCF_056434525.1. Taxonomy (NCBI): domain Bacteria; kingdom Bacillati; phylum Actinomycetota; class Actinomycetes; order Kitasatosporales; family Streptomycetaceae; genus Streptomyces; species Streptomyces sp. NPDC044002. The sequence continues at coordinate 47,080 of NZ_JBWKEZ010000016.1, read as the reverse complement.
TGCCGTTCTTGGTCCGGCGCTGTACCTCGACCGTCTCGGCGGCGAGGAAGACCTCCACCGCCCGCGCGGCGTCGGCGGGCTCCACGCCCTCCAGGCGCAGCTCCCAGACGGAGGCCGTCAGTCGGTCCGCGAGCCCGGAGGTCCGGGCCTCGACGGCGTCGACGATGTCGAGGCCGAGCGGCATCGACTCGTCGAGCAGCTCGCGGAGCTTCTCGGGGTCGCGGTGCTGGGCGAGGCCGATCTCCAGGTACTCGGCCTCGCTGCCGGTCCCGGTGGGAGCGGCGTTCGCGTACGAGACGCGGGGGTGCGGGGTGAAGCCCGCCGAGTACGCCATGGGTACCTCGGCACGGCGCAGGGCGCGTTCGAACGCGCGCTGGAAGTCTCGGTGGCTGGTGAACCGGAGGCGGCCACGCTTGGTGTAGCGCAGTCGGATGCGCTGCACCACCGGTGCGGGAGGCGGGCCTTCGGGCTGTCGCTTGCCCAGTGGTTCTTCTCCTTGTGCGGGGCGTCGCGGCTCGCGCGCCGCCCTGAGGTCTGTCGACCCGTCCGGCTCACCCCCGCCGATTGCGCGGGGAGATCTCGGGAGCGGGTGCCGCGTCGGCGGCTGTCGTACTACCCAGAGTACGCGCCCGTGACCTCGCCGGTTCCCCCGGCGGCCCCCCGAACAGCATGCGACGCACCTCGGCCCGCGCCTCCCGCACCGCGGCACGGGAGGTGCGCCACACCTCGCGCACGGCGTGCCCGACGGGTGTGGCCACCTGCCGGTACACCCACGCGGCGGGCCGGGCGACCCAGCCGCGCCACAGCCGGCGCAGCCCGCGGCCGAGGGCGCGCAGGATCCGGCCGGCGATGTGCCAGGCGGCGAGGAGGAGCTCCCCGAGCGGCAGGAGGACGTACCGGTACAGCAGGGAGAGCGGCGGCAGGAGCACGTACCGTCCCGCCCAGGCCAGCCCGTGTCCGCCCGGCACGAGCACGTACCGCCACAACCCCACCCAGGGCCACACGAACACCACCAGGCAGAGCCCCCGCACCAGCCAGCGCAGCCCGTGCCCGACGGGCGTCAGCACCGCCCGGTACAGCCACCCCGCCGGCAGCACCACCACGTGCCGCAGCACCCATCCGATCCCGCTCCCGACCGGCACGAGCACGTACCGCCCGAAGGCCACGCACAGCCAGGCCGTCCCCAGCCCGAGGGGCCGCAGCAGGTAGGTGTAGGTCACCCTGCTGACGGGCACGACGAGGTACCGCCACAACCCCACCCAGGGCCAGTAGAAGAGAACGAGCAGCAACGGCCGCAGCAGATACCGCCACACCTGGAGGAGCACCCACCCGGCCCCCCGGCCGAGCGGCGCCAGCACATGCCTCTGCGCAGCACGCGCCCCCACCACCAGCAGGTCCCACAGGGCCCGCACGGGCAGCACCACGAGCACGGCGACGATCTTCACGGGCACCCTGACCACCCCGGTCAAACACCCGCCCCCACCCGGCGCGGCCTGCGCCTTCTCCATCTGCATGCCGCTAAGGACACCAGAACTGGGCCTTCCGTTGCGCCGGGGGTCCAACCGCTCAGCCGTCGGCCCCGGCCCGCCGGGCCCGCGCCGCAATCTCCACCAGCGCCGCGTTCACGGTGTCCTGCACCGTCCTGGTGCCGAGCGCTTCGGCAGCCAGCGCCAGCGCTTCCTCGTCCACGTCGATTTCCGTCTCGGCCATCAGCCGACTCCCTTTAGAGAATTTGACATTTCACCGGGCAGCGACACATCTCGCCAGAGGTTGCCAAATTCGAGCAACTTTTCCCATTCACGTTGGACACCCCTACCGAATCGCTAGCCTCTCTCACATGAAAACACGCCAACCGGTTTATACCTGGACCGCAGCAGACAAGGAACTCCTCGCCGAGTTGGAGAGGGATGAGCTCTCACTGCCGGCCGACGCGCCTCGGGCCCTGCTGTCCGTGCGGCTTTCGGTGCTCACGGATACCACCACTTCCCCCTTACGCCAGGAACTCGACCTTCGCCTCCTCGCCAGGGAGCGGGGGTACCGGATCGTCGGGGTCGCCCGCGACCTCAACGTCTCCGCGACAAAGGTGCCACCATGGCAACGGCCGCAGCTCGGCCCTTGGCTCAGGGACAGAACTCCGGAATTCGACGTACTGCTCTTCTGGAAGATGGACCGCCTGGTGCGGCGAGTTGCCGACTTGACCACGATGATCACGTGGTGCTTGAGGTTCGGAAAGAATCTGGTCTCCAGACATGACCCCATCGACCTGACCACAGAAGCCGGAAAAACACTGGCCGCTCTTGTCAGCAGCGCCGCCGAGATCGAGGCAGCCAACACCGGAAGTCGGCTCGCGAGCCTATGGAGCTACACGAAGACACAAAGCAGGTGGCCTGTCGGCAAACCCGCATACGGCTACACAACGACCGAGGGACCGGACGGCAGGAGGGCCCTAACCGTCGACCAAGACGCGCATCGCGTCCTGCACTGGTGTCACCGCAGAATCCTGCGGGGTGCCTCAGCCAGACATCTGGCCAGGGTGCTGGTACGCGCTGGCGTGTGTGGTCCGGGGCTCACTGCCTCCACGCTGCTTGGCCGACTTCGAAACCCGGCCCTCATGGGGTACCGCGTAGAAGAAGACAAGAAGGGCGGCATTCGCCGCTCAAAGCTGGTAATCGGAAGGGACGGCAATCCGATCCGCGTCGCCGAGGGAATCTTCACAGAGGAGCAGTTCCAGGAGCTTCAGACAGCACTCGACCAGCGCTCGAAGTCCCAGCCCGCCCGCCGGCCGGACGGAGCGACCTCCTTCCTCGGCGTACTCGTCTGTGCAGACTGCGGAACCAACATGACCGTGCAGAGGACGAGGACCAACACCGACAAGTGCTACGAGTACCTCCGGTGCCGCGCTTGCCCGGGAGGCGGGCAGGGAGCCCCCGATCCTCAAAGCATCTACACCCGACTCATGGACGAAGTGCTGTCCGCCCTCGGGGACGAGCCCGTACAGATCAGGGAGTACGCCAGGGACCGATGGGTTCTGAGGCCTACGGGGCAGACCTTCCGCCAGTCCTGGGCCGAGGGCGGCAGCAAGGGAATGACCAAGGACCTCCTCCGCGCGGGCATCACGTGCAAGGTCACAAGAACCAAGGTCCGTAAGGTCCGCGCCCCGCAGGTCCAGATCCAGCTCGCCATGCCCGATGACGCACGGCTGAGGCTCGTCATCATCAGAGACGAGTTCGCATTCGACGTCTAGAAATGCAAATGTCCCCCCTGCCCTTCAGCAAGGGGGACATTTGGCAAGGTCACGGCTTCGGGGAGTTGCCCACCACGCTCAGCGGGAGCAGCTTCTTGCCCGTCGGGCCGATCTGGATGCTGGTCTGGAGCGCAGGACACACGCCACAGTCGAAGCACGGCGTCCAGCGGCAGTCCTCGACCTCGGTCTCGTCGAGGGCGTCCTGCCAGTCCTCCCAGAGCCAGTCCTTGTCCAGGCCCGAGTCCAGGTGGTCCCAGGGCAGGACCTCCTCGTACGTGCGCTCGCGGGTCGTGTACCAGGCCACGTCCACGCCGTACGCCGGCAGGGTCTTCTCCGCCGCCTGCATCCAGCGGTCGTACGAGAAGTGCTCGCGCCAGCCGTCGAAGCGGCCGCCGTCCTCGTAGACCGCGCGGATGACGTCGCCGACGCGGCGGTCGCCGCGCGAGAGGAGGCCCTCGACGATGCCCGGCTTGCCGTCGTGGTAGCGGAAGCCGATGGAGCGGCCGTACTTCTTGTCCCCGCGGATCTTGTCGCGGAGCTTGCCGAGGCGGGCGTCCGTCTCCTCCGCCGAGAGCTGCGGGGCCCACTGGAAGGGGGTGTGGGGCTTCGGGACGAAGCCGCCGATCGAGACCGTGCAGCGGATGTCGTTCTGGCCGGAGACCTCGCGGCCCTTGGCGATGACGTTGACCGCCATGTCGCCGATCTGGAGGACGTCCTCGTCGGTCTCGGTCGGCAGGCCGCACATGAAGTACAGCTTCACCTGGCGCCAGCCGTTGCCGTAGGCGGTGGCGACGGTGCGGATCAGGTCCTCTTCCGAGACCATCTTGTTGATGACCTTGCGCATGCGCTCGGAGCCGCCCTCGGGGGCGAAGGTCAGACCGGAACGGCGGCCGTTGCGGGTCAGCTCGTTCGCCAGGTCCACGTTGAACGCGTCCACGCGGGTCGACGGGAGGGACAGGCCCACCTTGTCGTCCGAGTAGCGGTCCGCGAGTCCCTTGGCGATGTCGGCGATCTCCGTGTGGTCCGCGGAGGACAGGGAGAGCAGGCCGACCTCCTCGAAGCCCGTCGCCTTGAGGCCCTTCTCGACCATTTCGCCGATGCCGGTGATGCTTCGCTCCCGCACGGGGCGCGTGATCATGCCGGCCTGGCAGAAACGGCATCCGCGGGTGCAGCCGCGGAAGATCTCCACGGACATGCGCTCGTGGACGGTCTCGGCGAGCGGGACCAGGGGCTGCTTGGGGTAGGGCCACTCGTCGAGGTCCATGACGGTGTGCTTGGAGACGCGCCACGGAACGCCGGAGCGGTTCGGGACGACGCGGCCGATGCGGCCGTCCTCCAGGTACTCCACGTCGTAGAAGCCCGGGATGTAGACGCTGCCGGTCTTCGCGAGGCGCAGCAGCACCTCCTCGCGGCCGCCGGGGCGGCCTTCGGCCTTCCAGGTGCGGATGATCTCGGTCATGTCGAGGACGGCCTGCTCGCCGTCGCCGATGATGGCCGCGTCGATGAACTCCGCGATCGGCTCGGGGTTGAAGGCCGCGTGGCCGCCCGCGAGCACGATGGGGTGGTCGACCGTACGGTTCTTCGCCTCCAGCGGGATGCCCGCGAGGTCCAGCGCCGTGAGCATGTTGGTGTAGCCCAGCTCCGTGGAGAAGGACAGGCCGAACACGTCGAAGGCGGAGACCGGGCGGTGGCTGTCGACGGTGAACTGGGGCACCTGGTGCTCGCGCATCAGGGCTTCCAGGTCCGGCCACACCGAGTACGTGCGCTCGGCGAGGACGCCCTCGCGCTCGTTGAGCACCTCGTAGAGGATCATGACGCCCTGGTTGGGCAGGCCCACCTCGTAGGCGTCCGGGTACATGAGCGCCCAGCGGACGTCACAGGACTCCCACGGCTTCACGGTGGAATTGAGCTCACCACCGACGTACTGGATGGGCTTCTGCACATGCGGGAGCAGAGCTTCGAGCTGTGGGAAGACCGACTCGGACATCACGCGACTTTCGTGAAGCGGGCAGGGGGCGACTCTCAAGCGTACCTTGAGGGCCGGATGCCCCCGCCCACATGATCACTTGAGGGCGGCCCGCAGCCGGGGGTCGGCGGCCTCGGCCCAGGTGGCGGGGAGGTCTCGTTCGGCGCGTTCGGCGCGGGCCTCCTCGCGGCCGTGGAGCAGGCCCCAGGTGAAGGAGGGTTCGCCTGCGCGGTGGGCCTGGTGGGCCAGGTCGCGCAGGGCGGTGCGGGCGACGACGCTGTCCTGGTGTTCGCCGAGCAGGTTCTGGACGCCCTTCATGGCGGTGGCGAGCTTCCGGGCGGGTTTCCCGAGGGCGGCTTCGGCGGCTTCGGCGGCGTAGCGGGCGCGTTTGGCGGCCTTGCGGGCCTGGTGGAGGGCGTGGTCGGCCTCTTGGCCGGGGTCGAGGGAGAGGGCGTGGTCGATGCGGGAGGCGAGTCTGGCGTAGTCGCGGAGCACGGCCTTGGGGAGGGTCTTGCCGGCGGGCTCGGCGGCGCCGGGGAGCAGTGGCGGGTCGGCGAGGAGTGCTTCCAGGGTGTCGAGGAGGGCGAGGTGGCGCGGGCTGTCGAGGGCTGTGAGGGCGCGGCGGCGGGAGGCGGCGCGGCGGGTGGTGTTCCAGGTGCGCAGGCGTTTGCGGACGGGTCCGGCGAGGAGGGGGCGGGGGAGGCCGGCGAGGGCGGTGCGGAGGTGTTCGTGGAGGACCTCGCGGTCGCGGTCGGCGCCGAGTTCGGTGCCGAGCCGGCGCAGTTCTTCGCCGATGGGGTCGGTGACCTGGCGGTCGAGGACCTTGCGGTAGGTCTTGAAGGCGCTGCGCAGGCGGCGGGAGGCGACGCGCATCTGGTGGACGGCGTCGGGCTGGTCGCGGCGGACGGCGGGGTCTTGGGTGATCAGGGCGGTGACCTGTTCGCGCAGGTACGCGAGGACGTGCGCGCCGGCGGTTCCCTCGTCGGCGGGGTCGGGGGCGGGGCGGGCGGGGGGCTGGTCGCCGGTCTCGGTGAGGGCGCGGGCGAGTTTGGAGGGGGCGTCGGAGACTTTGAGTCCGGCCTTCTTGAAGGTCTTCTCGACGGCGTCGAGGAGGCCGGGGTCGGTGCCGTCGGCGAGTTCCACCTCGACCTCGGTCCAGGTGGCGGTGGTGTCCTGGTGTTCGGCGGTGACCGCGTCGGTGGTGAGTTCGGCGAGGAGCGTGCCGTCGGCGTCGAGGAGGTGGCTGGTCCGGCGGGAGGAGAGGAGGCGGACCCGGGGTTCGAGTGGGGAGTGGCGGACGCGGGAGCGGACGAGGGCGGCGAGCGGGCCGGGGACGGTGTCGCCGAGGGCGGCGGTGACCTCGTCGCGGATGCCGGGGGCGACGGGGAGTTTGAGGTGCCAGCCGGCGTCGTGGCCGCCGGTGCGGCGGCGCAGGGTGAGGCCGTCGGCGGCGAGCCGCTGGTCGGGGGTGTCGTAGTAGACGGCGTCGAGGTCGGCTACGCCCTGGTCGAGGACGGTGGCGATGCCGGCCGTGCCGGTGAGGTCAGGGACTCCGCGCCGTTCCGTCTTGGGCTTCGTGAACTCGAATTTCCGCTCGATTTCGCGCTTCGTGTCCGCCATGGACCGAATCTAGTCCGGTTCGGTGCGCGGGGGGAGGGCGCCTCGGCGTCCGGCGGAAAGCCTCCCTCCGCACCGTGTGAGCGTCAGGCCGAGAGGGGCCGTTGGACCTTGATCGACTGGAGGAGGCCGATGGCCACCCAGACGGCGAACATGGACGATCCTCCGTAGGAGACGAAGGGCAGGGGCAGGCCGGCGACGGGCATGATGCCGAGGTTCATCCCGATGTTCTCGAAGGCCTGGAAGGCGAACCAGGCGATGATCCCGGCGGCGACGATGGTGCCGTACAGCTCGGTGGTGGCGCGGGCGATCATGCAGGCGCGCCACAGGACGATGCCGAGGAGTCCGAGGATCAGGATGCCGCCGACGAAGCCGAGCTCTTCGCCGGCGACGGTGAAGACGAAGTCGGTCTGCTGTTCGGGGACGAACTGTCCGGTGGTCTGGGGGCCCTTGAAGAGGCCGGAGCCGGTCAGGCCGCCGCCGCCGATGGCGATGCGGGCCTGGTTGGTGTTGTAGCCGGCGCCGGAGGGGTCGAGTTCGGGGTTGGCGAAGGCGGCGAAGCGGTTGATCTGGTACTGGTCGAGGACGCCGAGCTGCCAGATGAGGACGGCTCCGGCGGTGCCGGTGCCCATCAGGCCGAGGACCCAGCGGTTGGAGGCGCCGGAGGCGAGCAGCACGCCGAGCACGATGACGACCATCACCATGACGGATCCGAGGTCGGGCATCAGCATGACGATGCCCATGGGGGCGGCGGCCAGGCAGAGGGCTTTGACGACGGTGCGGTGTTCGGGGTGTTCGAGGTCGCCGGCGTCGACCCGGGCGGCGAGCAGCATCGCCATCACCAGGATGATCGTGACCTTGACGAATTCGGAGGGCTGGAGGGAGAAGCCGCCGCCGATGACGATCCAGGCGTGGGCGCCGTTGATGGTGGCGCCGAGCGGGGTGAGCACGGCGGTGACGAGGACGAGCGAGAGTCCGTAGAGGACCGGGACGGCGCCCCGCAGGTTGCGGTGGCCGAGGAGGACCGTCCCGATCATCAGTACGAAGCCGATGCCGGTGTTGAGCAGGTGGCGCCAGAGGAAGTACTGCGGGTCGCCCTGGTTGAGGGTGTCCCGGTGGCGGGTGGCGGACCAGACGAGCAGGGCGCCGATCAGGGACAGGCCGAGGGCGGAGAGCAGTATCGGCCAGTCGAGGCGGCGCAGGACCGAGTCGCGGGCCGTCAGCCGGGCGAGGGTGCCCTTCTGGGGCGCGTACCGGGATACGGAGAAGTTGTTCGCGGTCTGCATCATCACGTCTCAGTCATGCCGCAGGGGCGGCGGGCCGGCGAGCGCGGGCGGCGCCAGCTCCTCCGGGGACGGGGGCACGTACGGCTTGATCTCGGGGGAGTCGATGGTGCCGTCGGGGTGGACGGTGGGCAGCTGGGCCTGCGGCCTGGGCAGGAGGGCCTTGCCGGTGTCCTTGCCGTCCATGGTGAACCCGTACATCGCGTTGTAGATGTTGCGGACGGCGGGGCCGGAGGCGCCGGAGCCGGTGCCGCCCTGGGAGATCGTCATCACGATGGTGAAGTCGTCGGTGTAGGTCGCGAGCCACGAGGTGGTCTGCTTGCCGTAGACCTGGGCGGTGCCGGTCTTGGCGCGCAGCGGGACCCTGTCCAGGGGCCAGCCGATGAACCGCCAGGCGGCGGTGCCGCCGGGTTCGACGACCATGCGCAGGCCCTTGTCGAGGTCGCTGATGGTCTTGGCGTCGACGGGCAGTTTGCCGTGGGACTGGGGCTTGATCTCCTCGACCTTGCCCTGGGGGCTGACGACGGCCTTGCCGACGGTGGGGTTGTAGAGGGTGCCGCCGTTGCTGATGGCGGCGTAGGCGGTGGCCATCTGGATGGGGGTGACGAGGACGTCGCCCTGGCCGATGGCGAAGTTGATGCTGTCGTAGGCCTTGAGCTGGTTGCCTTCGAGGCAGCTCTCGTAGGCGATCTGCTCGACGTAGGTGCCGCCCTTCTTGCCCTGCTTGCACCAGGAGTCCTTGTTGGCCTCCCAGAAGCTCTGCTTCCAGTGGCGGTCGGGGATGCGGCCGCTGACCTCGTTGGGCAGGTCGATGTGGGTCTCGGAGCCGAGTCCGAACTCGCGGGCGGTCTTGTAGAACCAGTCGTGCGGGTTCTTGGCTTCGAGGCCGCCGTCGCGCTGCCATTCCTTGTGGCCTAGGGCGTAGAAGACGGTGTTGCAGGAGAACTTGAGGGCTTCGCCGAGGGTGATGGGGCCGTGGCCCTTGGACTCGAAGTTGGCGAAGCTGCGGCCGCCCATGTTGTAGGAGGCGCTGCAGTTGTACTTGTCGTCGAAGGCGTAGCCGGCGCGGACGGCGGCGCTGGCGGAGACCACCTTGAAGATGGAGCCGGCGGGGGCCTGGCCCTGGATGGCCCGGTTGAGGAGGGGGTAGTTGGAGTCCTTGCTGGTGAACTTGGCGTAGTCCTGGCCGGAGATCCCGCCGACCCAGACGTTGGGGTCGTAGTCGGGCTGGGAGGCCATGGCGACGACGCGGCCGGTCTTGGTCTCCATGACGACGACGGCCCCGGAGTCGGCCTCGTACTTGCGGCCGGTGATGTTGTCGGTCTCGTTGCGGACGACCTTCATCGCCTCGGCGAGCTCGTACTCGGCGACGGCCTGGACGCGGGCGTCGATGCTGGTGACGAGGGTGGAGCCGGCGATGCCGGGGTCGGACTTGGTCTCGCCCATGACGCGGCCGAGGTTGTCGACCTCGTAGGAGGTCACCTGGGCCTTGCCGCGCAGTTCCTTGTCGTAGGTGCGCTCGATGCCGGAGCGGCCGACCTGGTCGGAGCGCAGGTGGGGCGAGTCGGTGTTCTTGGCCTTCTGGATCTCGTCGTCGGTGACGGGCGAGAGGTAGCCGAGGACCTGGGCGGCGCGGCCGCCGCCGACGGCCGGGTAGCGGCGTACGGCGGTGGGTTCGGCGGTGATGCCGGGGAAGTCCTCGGGGCGTTCGCGGATCTGGAGGGCCTGCTGGGTGGTGGCCTCGGTGGTGACGGGGATCGGCTGGTAGGGGGAGCCGTTCCAGCAGGGCTTGGGGGTCTGGGAGTCGCAGAGCCGGATCTTGTCCATGACGTCCTGCGGCTTCATGTCGAGGACTCCGGCGAGGCGGGTCAGGACGGCCTTGCCCCGGTCCTTTATCCGCATCAGCTCGGTGCGGGACGCCGAGACGACGAGGCGGGTCTCGTTGTCGGCGAGGGGGACGCCGCGGGCGTCGAGGATGTCGCCGCGCACGGCGGGCTGCACCACGCGCTGGACGTGGTTGCTGCGGGCCTCGTCGGCGTATTCGTGGCCGTTGCGGATCTGGAGGTACCAGAGGCGGCCGCCGAGGGTGAAGAGCAGGGAGAAGACGAGGATCTGGATGATGACGAGCCGGATCTGCACCCGGGGGGTGCGGCCGGTCTCGGGAATGTTGGTCATGCCTGGTGCTCCCCCGTCACAGCTTCTTGACGTTCTTCACGCCTTTGACGCCCTTTATCCGGACGGCCCGGTTGGCGCGGCCGCGGGCGGTGCGCAGCCGCAGGCCGCCGCGCTGGCTGCCGATCCTGAGGCCGGTGCCGCCGGTGAGCCAGCCGGTGGAGACGTCGGCGCCCTGCGGCGGGCCGGTGTTGGCTTCGACGGCCATGGGGTCGTTCTCGGCGCGGCGGGCCAGGGCCATGATCCACGGCACGGTGAAGGGGGCGAGCAGGAGGTCGTAGAGGACTGCGGTGAACAGCAGGCCGCCGAGGCCGACATGGCGTTCGGCGGTGTCGCCGACCAGGGCGCCGACGCCGACGTACAGCATGATCGATCCGGCGGCGGCGGCGAGGACGGTCAGCATGGGGCCCCAGGCGGAGCGGAACCGGCCGTTGTCGGGGCGGGCCAGGCCGACGAGGTAGCCGATGATGCACAGCACGAGGGCGTAGCGGCCCGCGGCGTGGTCGGCGGGCGGGGCCAGGTCGGCGAGGAGCCCGGCGCCGAAGCCGAGGAGGGCGCCGGAGGTGGGCCCGTACACCAGGGACAGGGCGACGACCGTGAGCAGCATCAGGTCGGGGACGGCGCCGGGAAGCTGGAGCCTTCCCAGGATGGTGACCTGGATGACGAGGGCGACCACGACGAGGGTGGCGGAGAGCAGGATCCGGTTGAAGCGCATGGCTCAGCGTTCCTCCTCGTCCGCGGGCCGGCCGGAGACGCTCGGGGTGGGCGTGACCGTGACGGTGACCGTGGGGGTGGGCTTGGGGGGTTCGGGCTTGGGGGGCAGGACGGTGTCGCGGGGGTCTTCGCGGGGCGGGACGACGACCACGCCGACGATGTCGAGGCGGGAGAAGCCGACGAAGGGGCGGACGTGGATGGTGCGGGTGAGGCCGCCGTTGGAGGGGTCGACGCGGACGATCTCGCCGAGCGGGACGCCGGGTACGAAGGGCTTGTTGGCGCGGGAGCCGAAGGTGACGAGGCGGTCGCCGGGGCTGACCCTGGCGCGGCCGTTGAGCATCTGGACGGCGAGGGGGCGGTCGCCCTGGCCGGTGGCGAAGCCGAGTTCGCCGCTGGCTTCCAGGCGGGTGCCTACGGTGAAGTCGGGGTCGTTGGCGAGGAGGACGGTGGAGGTGTCGGGGCCGACGGTGGTGACGCGGCCGACGAGTCCGTCGCCGTTGAGGACGGTCATGTCGCGTTCGATGCCGTCCTTGCTGCCGGCGTCGATGGTGACGGTCCAGGAGAAGCCCTGGGCCGCTCCTATGGCGATGACCTCGGCGCCCTTGATGCCGTACTGTCCGGCGCCGGCCCGCTTGAGCATCTCGTCGAGTTCGCGGATGCGGCTCTTGGCCCGTTCGTCGCTGCCCATCCTGGTCTTCAGGAGGGTGTTCTCGCGCTCCAGGAGGGTGATGCGGTTGTGGCGTTCGTCGGAGTCGCGTACGGCCCCTATGGCGTTGGCGACCGGGTCCACGGCGGTCGCGACGCCCTTCTCGACCGGGCCGAAGACCGCTGCGGCGGCCTTGCGGGCACCGTCGACCGGTGACTCCTCGCCCGCTCTGATGTCCACCGTGATCAATGCGAACGCGATGGCGATCAGCAGCACCAGGAGCAGCCGGCTCTCTCGTGTGTCCCTCACGTGCGGCGGCCGTGCCTTCCTCGTAGAAAACCCGTGCGGCGGAGCCGCTCCGGCGGAGCCGGGGCTGCACCGGACTGTGCCTGTATATCAACGATCCGCCGCACGGGCGCGGTAGCACCCGTACGGCGGATCCTTGTGTTCCGCATGCCCCGTTGGAGGGGGTTTGATCATCGCCGGGGCTGGGCGTCCAGGACCTGCTGGAGGGCTTCGAACTCCTCGACGCACTTGCCGGAGCCGAGGGCCACGGAGTCGAGGGGGTCCTCGGCGATGTGGATCGGCATGCCGGTCTCGCGGCGCAGCCGCTCGTCGAGGCCGCGCAGGAGCGCGCCGCCGCCGGTGAGGACGATGCCGCGGTCCATGATGTCGCCGGAGAGTTCCGGCGGGCACTTGTCGAGGGTGGTCTTGACGGCGTCGACGATGGAGTTGACGGGCTCCTCGATGGCCTTGCGCACCTCGGCGGCGGAGATGACGACGGTCTTCGGGAGGCCGGAGACCAGGTCGCGGCCGCGGATCTCGGTGTGCTCGTCCTTGTCGAGGTCGTACGCCGAACCGATGGTGATCTTGATCTGTTCGGCGGTGCGCTCGCCGAGGAGGAGCGAGTACTCCTTCTTGATGTGCTGGATGATCGCGTTGTCCAGCTCGTCGCCGGCCACCCGGATGGACTGCGCCGTGACGATTCCGCCGAGGGAGATGACGGCGACCTCGGTGGTGCCGCCGCCGATGTCCACGACCATGTTGCCGGTGGCCTCGTGGACGGGCAGGCCCGAGCCGATGGCGGCGGCCATGGGCTCCTCGATGATGTGCACCTGGCGGGCGCCGGCCTGCGTGGACGCCTCGATGACGGCGCGCCGCTCCACTCCGGTGATGCCGGAGGGCACGCAGACCACGACGCGCGGGCGCGCCAGGTAGCGACGCTTGTGGATCTTGAGGATGAAGTACCGGAGCATGCGCTCGGTGATCTCGAAGTCGGCGATCACGCCGTCCTTGAGGGGCCGTACGGCGACGATGTTGCCGGGCGTGCGCCCGATCATCTTCTTCGCCTCCGAGCCGACCGCCAGGATTCCACCGGTGTTCGTGTTGATGGCGACCACGGACGGCTCGTTCAGAACGATTCCCCGGCCCCTCACGTACACCAGCGTGTTGGCGGTCCCGAGGTCGATCGCCATGTCACGGCCGATGAACGACATGTTGTTCCCCTTGTTCCCCATGAGGAGCGTCTGGCCTTCCAGTTGATAGCGGCTGCTGTCAGGTCGGCGAGGTGGGTGTGTGGGTGGAGGCCCCATCGTAAGGCCGCGAGTACCGGTACCGCGCGACGGGACTCCGGCGATGGCGCCGGACGGGCAACCCGCCCCCTTAGTGGTGACGTCGTGCTCTTGCCATGCGTTCCCGCAGCCTTCCGGCAATACCGAAGGGCGACCGAAATTACTTCGGTCGCCCCAGGTCATGAGCGCTATTTGGCTGATGTCTCGTCAGAAAAGCGCGCTCGCGAATGCTCCGCTACGCTCAGAGAGCCGGGAAGAAGAGCTTCAGCTCGCGCTCCGCGGACTCCTCGGAATCCGAGGCGTGGATCAGGTTCTCGCGCACGATGGTGCCGAAGTCCCCCCGGATGGAGCCGGGCGCCGCGGCGATCGGGTCGGTGGGTCCGGCCAGCTGGCGGACACCCTCGATCGCGCGTTCCCCTTCCACGACCAGGACGACGACCGGGCCGCTCGCCATGAAGCCCATCAGGGGCTCGTAGAAGGGACGGCCGACGTGCTCGGCGTAGTGCGTCTCCAGGATCTCGCGGTCGAGCGTGCGCAGCTCCATCGCCGGAATGGTCCAGCCGGCCTTCCGCTCGATGCGGCCGATGATCTCACCGACCAGCCCGCGACGGACGGCGTCGGGCTTGAGGATGACGAGCGTGCGCTGGGTCATGTGGTAACTCCTTGCGGCAAAAGGGTGCGGTGCGACGAATCTACAGGGCCGAAACGGTGAACCGTCACGCAGCGTCAGGAGCGGTCTGGCCGGCGGCCTCCGCCGTCCGCGCCGCCCAGCTGGCCTTGATCGCGTCGATCTTGCGGCCGTAGTGCACCGAGCACCACCACAGGCCCGCGAAGACCGCGCCCAGGAAGAACATCGTCGGGACCACGAAGCCGCTCGCGATCAGCCCGATCTGCAGCGCCCAGCCGAGCTGCACCGCGCCGCGGCGCGACAGCATCCCGCACAGCAGCACCGACAGCAGCATCGTCACGCCGCAGACCGTCCACACCTGGGCCTGGGTCAGGTCCGGGTTCTTCATGGCCACCAGGCCCGCGAAGCCGACGATGAAGAATTCACCGATCAGCGTGCTCGCGCAGAGCGTGCGCATCGATCCCTCAGCCCTTCTTGAACAGCAGGCGGGCCTCGCCCACCGTGATCACGGAACCGGTCACCAGGACGCCGGCCCCTCCGTATTCGGCCTCTTCCTCCGCAAGGGTGACGGCCGCCTCCAGGGCGTCGTCCAGGCGGGGCTCCACCTGCACCCGGTCCGGGCCGAAGACCTCGACCGCGATGGCCGCCAGCTCGTCGGCGCCCATGGCCCGGTGGCTGGTGTTCTCCGTGACCACGACCTCCGCGAAGATCGGCTCGAAGGCCTCGAAGACGCCCTTGACGTCCTTGCCCTCGCTCGCGGCCACGACACCGATCAGCCGGCTGAAGCCGAAGGCCTCGGTGACCGCCTCAGCGGTGACCTGCGCGCCCGCCGGGTTGTGCGCGGCGTCCAGGATCACCGTCGGGCTGCGGCGCACGACCTCCATGCGGCCCGGCGAGGTCACCGACGCGAAGGCCTGCCGGACCGTGTCCGCGTCCAGCTCCCGCGCGTGCTCCCCGCCGACTCCGAAGAAGGCCTCGACGGCGGCCAGCGCGACCGCCGCGTTGTGCGCCATGTGGGCGCCGTACAGCGGCAGGAAGATGCCCTCGTACTCGCCGCCCATACCGCGCAGGGTCAGCATCTGGCCGCCGACCGCCACCTCGCGGGAGACGACGCCGAACTCCATGCCCTCGCGGGCCACGGTCGCGTCGACCTCGACGGCCTTCTTCAGCAGCACCTGCGCCGCGTCCACCGGCTGCTGGGCCAGGATCACGGTGGCGTCCTGCTTGATGATGCCGCCCTTCTCCTGGGCGATCTCGCCGGGCGTGGAGCCGAGCCGGTCCGTGTGGTCCAGGCTGATCGGGGTGATCACCGCGACCGTCCCGTCGATCACGTTGGTGGCGTCCCAGCTGCCGCCCATGCCGACCTCGACGACGGCGACGTCGACCGGCGCGTCCGCGAAGGCCGCGTACGCCATGCCGGTGAGCACCTCGAAGAACGACAGCCGGTACTCCTCGGCCGCGTCGACCATCTCCACGTACGGCTTCACGTCGTGGTAGGTCTCGATGAACCGCTCGGCGCTGATCGGCGCGCCGTCCAGGCTGATCCGCTCGGTCACCGACTGCACGTGCGGGCTGGTGTAGCGGCCCGTGCGCAGGTCGAAGGCGTTCAGCAGGGCCTCGATCATGCGGGCCGTGCTGGTCTTGCCGTTGGTGCCGGTGACGTGGATGGACGGGTACGCGTGCTGCGGCTCGCCCAGGACGTCCATCAGCGCGGCGATCCGGCTGACGGACGGCTCCAGCTTGGTCTCGCCCCAGCGGGTGGCGAGCTCCTGCTCCACCTCCAGCAGCGCCTTCGCCACCTCCGGGTCCTCGGGGCGGGTCGGCACGGGGTCGCCCGAGGGCGGGCCGGCCTGGGCGCGCAGGGTACGGCTGCCGGCCTCGATCACCGCCAGGTCGGGGTCGCGGTCGGACTCTTCCGCCACGATCTGGTCGAACTCGTCGAAGGGACGGTCGCGGTCGCGGTCGTGGCTCTCGGGCTGCTGCTCACTCACGGGTCCAGTCTACGGACGGGCCCCCGCGGGGCTTTCGGCCCGGCCGTTTCGGGACCATCGGACGCGAAAGCGACCTGATCGTTATGCAAGCCTTGCGGACAGGAGATAGGGGAACGAATGCCGCAGGCCAGCACCACCACGACCGCTTCCAGCCGCGACATAGGGATAGACCTGGGGACCGCGAACACCCTCGTCTACGCCCGCGGCCACGGGATCGTCCTCAATGAGCCGTCCGTGGTGGCGGTCAAGGCCGGCACCACCACCGCCCTGGCCGTCGGGACCGAGGCCAAGGAGACCATCGGCCGCACGCCCGGCTCCATCACCGCCATCCGCCCCCTCAAGGACGGGGTGATCTGCGACTACGAGGCCGCCGAGGAGATGATCCGGCACTTCGTGCGCAAGGCCGTGCCCGGCCGCCGCCCCCGCACCCGGATGGTGATCTGCGTGCCGTCCGGCGTGACCCCCGTCGAGCGGCGGGCCATCGTCCACGCCTCCACCCGGGCCGGGGCCAGGACCGTCCACCTCATCGAGGAGCCGATGGCCGCCGCGATCGGGGCCGGCCTGCCCGTGGCCGAGCCGCGCGGCTCCATGGTGGTGGACATCGGCGGCGGCACCTCCGAGGTCGCCGTGATCTCCCTCGGCGGGATCGTCACCTCGCAGTCCCTGCGGGTCGGCGGGGACCGGCTGGACGCCGCGATCATGGACTACGTGCGCAAGGAGCACGCACTGCTCATCGGCGAGCGCACCGCCGAGGACGTCAAGGTCGCCATCGGCTCCGCCTGGCCCGTCCCGGACCGGCCCGAGCTGGAGACCCGGACCTTCACCGTGCGCGGCCGCGAGAAGGTCGGCGGGATGCCCAAGACCCTGGAGCTGACCGCGCCCGACGTCCGGGCCGCCCTCGACGAGCCCGTCGAGGCGATCATCGCCGCGGTCCGCACCACCCTGGAGGACTGCCCGCCAGAGCTGTCCGGCGACGTCATGGAGCACGGCATCGTTCTCACCGGCGGCGGCGCCCTGCTGCCCGGCCTGGACCTGCGCATCGCCTCCGCCACCGGCATCCCGGTGTTCGTCGCGGACTCCCCGCTGGACTGCGTGGCACTCGGCTCCGGCCGCTGCGTCGAGGACCTCGACACCCTCAGCGGACTGCTCTCCCCCGCGAAGGCCTGACCACGCCACCTGACCACGCCTTTTGTCGAGGACGGGCCCGGTCAGCCGCGCGGCAGCACCGCGACGACCTCGTACGAGTCCGGCGTCCGCGTCGCCGTCAGCGTCCCGCCCAGGCTGCGGACCCGCTCGGCCATGCTCGCCGTGCCCGAGCCCGCCGAGACCGGGGCCCGGCCCGGGGTGCCGGCCGGCAGGCCGTTGCTGACGGCGATCCGCACGTGCGGGCCGTCCGCCCGGACCGACACCTCGATGGTCTCGCCGCGCGCGTGCTTGGCCGCGTTGGTCAGGCACTCCTGAACCACCCGGTACACCGCCGCCTGCCGCAGCGGCGACAGCCCGTGCGCCTGCGGGTCCATCGCCAGCCGGACGGGCGAGCCGGCCCGCCCGCTCTCCTCCGCCAGCGCCGCGAGCCCGTCCACGCCGGGCGTGGCCGCGCGCTCCCCGCGCTGCACGATGATCTCGTTGAGCACCAGGTGCGCCCGCCGGGCCGTGTCCGACAGCTCCTCGAAGTCCTTCGCGTACGGGGTCTCGCGCGCCCGCATCGACAGCACCTCCGAGCGCACCGTCAGCAGGGTCAGCTCCCGCCCCACGAAGTCGTGGACGTCCCGGGCGACGGAGGTCCGCTCCTCCTGCACGGCGTTCAGCACCGCCGACTCGGCCCGCCTGGCCTCCAGCTCGCGCACCAGGTCGTGCCGGTAGGCGGCGATCCCGACGGCCGAGGCGAGCACCCCGATGGGCACCACCAGACCGAGGAAGGAGCTGAGCGTCGCGGCCCTGGGCTCGGGCCAGCCCGGCACGCAGAACACCGAGACCGCGAAGGCCAGGTACCCGACGGTGGCCAGCACCGCGGCGCGGCGCCCCCGGTAGCGGCCGACGGAGTACAGGGCGAACTGGATCAGGGTCAGCTCGTGCAGCCAGCCGATGAACAGCAGTGCCGTGAGGTACGCCGCCCAGGGCATCCGGCGCCGCAGCAGCAGCGTCGCGCAGCCCACGGTGAGCACGGCGGCGGCCCCGGCCCCGTTGAGGGAGTTGTCGGCGGCGGCCAGGCCGGGCAGGTCGAGCGCCATCAGGGCCAGGCAGCTCAGCGCCGCGAGGACGTCCTGCGCCCGCGGGGAGGCGCCCCGGCCCTCGGCCAGCCGGCGGCCGCAGGCCACGAGCCGCTGGAAGGGCGACGGGGCGGGCTTGACGTGCATCTCCCCATCATCCGTGGTCCGCGCCCGGGATCGGATCGGCAGGTGGGACATATCAAGTGATATACGGCACTCCGTTTATCTCGGAGTCAGGGCCCAAAGCCCCCGCCGGAAGCGACCTTCCGCCCTCCCGGCGCCCGCCCCGGCCGACGTAGCGTCGGCAGAATGACCACCGCCGCCCACAGGAACGCCGGAACCGCCGGGACCGCCCGAGCCGCCGGGCCCCCCGGAGCCACCGCCCTCACGCCCGACCGGTCCGCCGAGACCCGCCGCACCGGCCTGCTCCTCCTCGCCGGCGGCCTCATCGGCACCCTCGCCTCCGGGATGCTGGCGTACGACCGCATCCGCACCCTGGAGGACCCCCTCTTCACCCCCGGCTGCAACATCAACGCGGTGCTGAGCTGCGGCGACGTGATGACCGCCTGGCAGAGCGAGCTGCTGGGCCCGCCCAACGCCCTGCTCGGCCTCGCCGCCTTCGCCGCCCTCGCGGGCCTGGGCCTGGCGGTGGCCGCCGGGGCCCGGCTGCCGCGCCGGCTCTGGCAGGGGCTGTGGGCCGCGCTCGCCGCCGGCTTCGCCCTCACCCTGTGGCTGATCGGCCAGTGCCTGTACGTGATCGGCGCGCTGTGCCCGTGGTGCACGGCCGTCTGGGCGGTGATGATCCCGCTGTTCTGGTACGTCACCCGGCACCTGGCCCGCCCCGGCTCCCCGCTGCGCGCCCTCCCCCACTGGCTGGTCCCGACCGCCCTGTACCTCGCGGTGGCCGCGCTGGTCGTGACCCGCTTCGGGACCGGCCTGCTCTGAACGTGCGCGAAGGCCCCCGCACCGTCCGGGAACGGTGCGGGGGCCTTCGTACGACTGTGTTGCTCTGCGACTACGCGGCGGGCAGACCGGCCAGCTGCGCCTGGATCCGGGCGATGTCCGCCTCGGCCTTGGCCAGACGGCCCTTGATCTTGTCCACGACGTTGTCCGGCGCCTTGGCGATGAACGCCTCGTTCGCCAGCTTCGCCTCGGCCTGCTGCTTCTCCTTCTCAGCGGCGCCCAGGTCCTTCGTCAGGCGCTTGCGCTCGGCCTCGACGTCGATGGTGCCCGACAGGTCGAGGGCCACCGTCGCACCGCCGACCGGGAGGGTCGCGGAGGCGCTGAAGGCGTCGCCCTCCGGCTGGAGGCGCAGCACCTGGCGGATGGCCGCCTCGTGCGCGGCCAGCGCCGTACCGGACAGGTCCAGGCGGGCCGGAACCTTCTGCTTGTCGTCGAGGCCCTGCTCCTTGCGGAAGCGGCGGACCTCGCGGACCAGGTTCTGGACGCCCTCGATCTCGGCCTCGGCGGCCTCGTCGCGGAAGCCACTGTCCTTCGGCCAGTCAGCGATGACGAGGGACTCACCGCCGGTCAGCGTGGTCCACAGCGTCTCGGTGACGAACGGGACCACCGGGTGCAGCAGGCGCAGCATGACGTCGATGACCTCGCCGAGGACCCGGCTGGAGACCTTCGCCTGCTCGCCGCCCGCGAAGAAGGTCGTCTTCGACAGCTCGACGTACCAGTCGAAGACCTCGTCCCACGCGAAGTGGTAGAGGGCCTCGCTGAGCTTCGAGAACTGGAAGTCCTCGTAGTAGCCGTCGACCTGCGCGACCGTCTTGTTCAGGCGGGAGAGGATCCAGCGGTCGGTGGCCGACAGCTGCTCGGCCGGCGGCAGCTCGCCCTCGATCGTGGCGCCGTTCATCAGCGCGAAGCGCGTGGCGTTCCAGATCTTGTTGGCGAACTTGCTGGACGCCTGGACCCAGTCCTCGCCGATCGGCACGTCGGTGCCGGGGTTGGCGCCCTTGGCCAGGGTGAAGCGGACGGCGTCGGAGCCGTACTTGTCCATCCAGTCGAGCGGGTCGACGACGTTGCCGAAGGACTTCGACATCTTCTTGCCGCGCTCGTCGCGGACCAGGCCGGTCAGCGCGATCGTCTTGAAGGGGACCTCGCCGTCCATGGCGTACAGGCCGAACATCATCATCCGGGCGACCCAGAAGAAGATGATGTCGTGGCCGGTGACCAGGACGTCGGTGGAGTAGAACTTCGCCAGGTCCGGGGTCTTCTCCGGCCAGCCCAGCGTGGAGAACGGCCACAGGCCGGAGGAGAACCAGGTGTCCAGGACGTCGGTGTCCTGGGTCCAGCCCTCGCCCGAGGGCGCTTCCTCGTCGGGGCCGACGCAGACGACCTCGCCGTCCGGGCCGTACCAGACCGGGATGCGGTGGCCCCACCACAGCTGGCGCGAGATGCACCAGTCGTTGAGGTTGTCGACCCAGTCGAAGTAGCGCTTCTCCATCTCGACGGGGTGGATCGAGACGCGGCCGTCGCGGACGGCGTCGCCGGCGTTCTTGGCCAGCGTCTCGACCTTGACCCACCACTGGAGGGACAGGCGGGGCTCGACGGTGGTGCTGCAGCGCGAGCAGTGCCCGACGGAGTGCAGGTAGGGGCGCTTCTCGGCGACGATCCGGCCCTGCTGGCGCAGCGCGCCGACGACGGCGGAGCGGGCCTCGAAGCGGTCCAGGCCGAGGAAGGGGCCGTGGACGGTGATGACGCCGTGCTCGTCCATGATCGTCATGTTGGGCAGGTTGTGGCGCTGCCCGATGGCGAAGTCGTTCGGGTCGTGCGCCGGGGTCACCTTGACGCAGCCGGTGCCGAACTCGGGGTCGACGTGCGCGTCGGCGACGACCGGGATCGAGCGGTCGGTGAGCGGCAGCTTGATGAGACGGCCGACCAGGTGCTTGTAGCGCTCGTCGTCCGGGTGGACGGCGATGGCCGTGTCACCGAGCATCGTCTCGGCGCGGGTGGTGGCGACGACGAGGCTGTCCTCGCCCTCGCCGTACCGGATGGAGACCAGCTCGCCGGCGTCCTCCTGGTACTCCACCTCGATGTCGGAGATGGCCGTCAGACAGCGGGGGCACCAGTTGATGATGCGCTCGGCGCGGTAGATCAGCTCGTCGTCGAAGAGCTTCTTGAAGATGGTCTGGACGGCCTTGGACAGGCCCTCGTCCATGGTGAAGCGCTCGCGCGACCAGTCGACGCCGTCGCCGAGGCGGCGCATCTGGCCGAGGATCTTGCCGCCGTACTCTTCCTTCCACTGCCAGACGCGCTCGACGAACTCCTCGCGGCCCAGGTCGTGGCGGGACTTGCCCTCCTCGGCGAGCTGCTGCTCGACCTTGTTCTGGGTGGCGATGCCGGCGTGGTCCATGCCGGGCAGCCACAGGGACTCGAAGCCCTGCATGCGCTTGCGGCGGGTCAGGGCGTCCATGAGGGTGTGCTGGAAGGCGTGGCCCAGGTGGAGCGAGCCCGTGACGTTCGGCGGCGGGATGACGATGGTGTACGCGGGCTTCTCGCTCGCGGCGTCGGCCGTGAAGTAGCCACGCTCTACCCAGCGCTCGTAGAGCTTCCCCTCTACCTCGGCCGGCGCGTACTGGGTCGGCAGTTCGGAGTTGGGGGCACTGGGTGTCTGCGTGTTCTCGGTCACGGGCACAGTTTAGAGGCGTGTCGGTCCAGTATTGAAACCGTTGACGTGCCGCCCGGCCGACCGGTCCGGCTTCCTGCTTCACCGCGCGGCGCCGGAACTCTCGTCCCGGTCCTACCCGCGCTCCACGAGGCGTTTGACCTGTCCGCCCGTCCGGCGGCC
The DNA here is from genome assembly GCF_056434525.1 of Streptomyces sp. NPDC044002. NCBI lineage: Bacteria > Bacillati > Actinomycetota > Actinomycetes > Kitasatosporales > Streptomycetaceae > Streptomyces > Streptomyces sp. NPDC044002. The sequence goes on along the minus strand of NZ_JBWKEZ010000016.1, from coordinate 25,242 downwards.
AGGGTGTTGATCGCTGCGTTCTCGTCCCGGTCGTGGACCGAGCCACAGGCGACGCAGGTCCATGCGCGGACGTGCAGCGGCTTGGGCCCGTCGCGATGTCCACAGGTGGAACAGATCTGGGAGGTCGGCACGAAGCGACCGACCCTTCCGAAGTGGCGGCCGTGCTTGACCGCCTTGTACTCCAGCATGCGGACGAAGGCACCCCAGCCCGCATCGTGCACCGACTTGGCATGTCTGGTCCGGCCGAGGGCGTGCACAGCGAGGTCTTCCACGTACACCGCTTGGTTGTCGCGGATGATCCGTGTGGACATCTTGTGGTGCCAGTCCCTGCGCCGGTCGACGACTTTGGCATGCTGCCGGGCGAGCTCGATCCGGGCCTTGGCCCGGTTCTTCGACCCGTCCGCCTTCCGTGACAGATCCCGCTGGAGCCTCTTCACCTTCTTCTCCGCCCTCCGCAGGAAACGGGGAGAGGAGATCTTCGTACCGTCGGACAGGACCGCGAACGTGGTGAGCCCCAGATCGATGCCCACCTCGGCATCGACCTCGGGAAGGCCTTCCGGCTGCACGGCGACGACGAAACTGGCGAAGTAACGCCCGGCAGCGTCCTTGATGATCGTCAAGGACGTCGGTGCAGCAGGCAGCGGCCTCGACCACCTGACCTTCAGGTCTCCGACCTTGGCCACGTACACACGGCCATCATCCCGCAGGGCGAACGCGTTGGTGTTGAGCCGGATACCCTGCCGCGGGTCCTTTCGGGACTTGAAGCGCGGGGGGCCGTGTCTCCGCCCCTTCCTGTCGCCGCTCAGCGATGCGAAGAAATTCCCGAAGGCGGCGTCCAGGTCCCTCAGCGATTGCTGGAGCACCACGGCAGAGACGTCCCGAAGCCAGCGGCGTTCCTCCGTCCGCTTGGCCCGGGTGATGAACACCTTCGACAGCTCGGACGACGGCACGTACGGCAGGCCCGCCGCGTACGCGTCCCTGCGGGCCCGAAGGCAGTCATTCCACACCACACGAGCGCAACCGAGCGCCTGCGCCAGCGCCGAGCGCTGGGGGGCGTCGGGGTACACCCGGTAGTTGTAGCGAAGCCGCATGGCCCGCACCCTAGAGACAGACTGCACACTGTCGGCATACATGACCGCAATTGCCCGGAAAGATTCCGCTCGGGCAACTTGTTGTCATCACGGCGGTAACAGTCCCGCACTGAACCACACCCCGAGGCCCTTGCCGCCCCGGCCTTCCGCCAGGATGTGTGAAACGGATAAGCACACCTCACAGGGGGACGCGGGATGAGTTACAACCAGCCGGGGCCATACGGCCAGCAGCCGCAGCAGCCGGGTCCCTACGGCCAGCAGCCCCCACAGCAGCCGAACCCGTACGGCCAGCCCGCCCAGCAGCCCGGCTACGGCTACCCCCAGCAGCAGCCCCCCGCCCCGTCCTACCCGCAGCAGCCGGCGCAGCCGTCCTACCCGCAGCAGCCCGCACCGTCGGCCTACCCCCAGCAGGGCGGCTACCAGACCCCTCCCCCGCCCCCGCCGGCACCACAGCCCGCGTACGGCTACCAGCAGCCGCAGCAGCAGCCCCAGACCCCCGCGTACGTCCCGCCGCCGCCGGCGCCGCCGAAGAAGTCGAAGGCCGTCCCGGTCATCGCGGCGGTCGTGGGCGTCGCGGTGATCGCGGGCGGCGCGTGGTGGTTCCTGAGCTCGGGCGGTTCGGTCTCGGACGAGACGAAGGGCTACAAGCTGGTCGCCCCGGAGTCGGTGGGCGAGTTCCAGAAGGACCCGAAGTACCAGCCCAAGCAGCTCAGCGACGCGGACAAGCCGCAGGTCGAGGCGGCGGGCATCAAGAACCCCACCCAGGTGGGGATGGACTACTTCGTCGGCGACCCGAAGAACCCGCTCACGTTCAAGGGCCTCACCTTCAGCGGCTACTACGGCGAGATCGCCGACCCAGAGAAGACCGTCGACGGGGCCTTCGCCATGGTGCAGGCGAGGATCACCAAGGACGGCAAGTCGGACGCCCAGCTCGTCGGCAGCCCCAAGGAGTTCACCCCCGACGGGTTCGAGGGAGCCGTCATGAAGTGCCAGGAGCTCAAGGCCACTTCGAAGGACCCGAACACCAAGGGCCCCAAGGAGATCACGATTCCGGTGTGCATCTGGGCTGACTACAGCACCATGGCCACGGTCACCGCCAGCGACGCCGCCGCCATCCTCGCGAGCAAGCCGGGCTACACCCTGGAGCAGGACTCCGACCTGACCTCGAAGCTGTACAAGACCGCCCGCGCCAAGAAGTAACGAGAGCGAGGTTCGGCGCGAGACACGTGATCGCGCCGAACAAACCCTCCAACCCTCAGTTCCCGGCTTCCGTGCATGCCGTAACAACGTCGCGCTGCTTGATGCCAAGGTTGCTCAGTGCGGAGATGCACCTGGGCCACGCGGTAGCACTCCCGAGGACCGACCTGTCAGCGCCCGACGCACACGCCTCCTTCACCCGCGGACCAACGGTGTAGCCCACGTTGCTCAGGTAGATCTGGCAGTCGAACGACGTCGCCGACGCCGGCGTGGCCGCGATCATCGGCAGTGCGGCAGCAGCAAACGTGGCCGCCAGGACGCCGAGCGTACGCTTCTTCTTCATTTCCTCGTTCCTTCCAGGAAGAATTCCCACCACCAAGTGGATCATGGAAGGGATCTTCAACTTGACCGGACGCGGACAATTGGCTGATTCCTGCGCATTTCAGGCCTGAACGCCAGAAGGGGCGCTCCCGGTCGGGAGCGCCCCTTCTCGTGTGTCCGTGCGGCTACGCCGACTTCTCGTGCGGGCCCTGGTCCTTCGGGACGATGCGGGGGACCAGCGTCGGGTTGACGTTGGAGCGGACCACGTCGGCCGTGATGACCACGCGGGCCACGTCCTTGCGGGACGGGACCTCGTACATCACCGACATCAGGACCTCTTCCATGATGGCGCGCAGGCCGCGCGCGCCCGTCTGGCGGAGGATCGCCTGGTCCGCGATGGCTTCGAGGGCCTCGCGCTCGAAGTCCAGCTCGACGCCGTCGAGTTCGAACAGGCGCTGGTACTGCTTCACCAGGGCGTTGCGCGGCTCGACCAGGATCTGGAGGAGGGCTTCCCGGTCCAGGTTGTGGACCGAGGTGATGACCGGGAGGCGGCCGATGAACTCCGGGATCATCCCGAACTTCACCAGGTCCTCCGGCATGACCTCCTGGAACTGGTCGCTCGCCTCGATCTCCCGCTTCGAGCGGATCGTCGCCCCGAAGCCGATGCCCTTGGCGCCCGCACGCGACTCGATGATCTTCTCCAGGCCGGCGAAGGCGCCGCCCACGATGAAGAGCACGTTCGTCGTGTCGATCTGGATGAACTCCTGGTGCGGGTGCTTGCGGCCGCCCTGCGGGGGGACGGAAGCGGTGGTGCCTTCCAGGATCTTCAGGAGGGCCTGCTGGACGCCTTCACCGGACACGTCGCGCGTGATCGACGGGTTCTCGCTCTTGCGGGCGACCTTGTCGATCTCGTCGATGTAGATGATCCCGGTCTCGGCCTTCTTGACGTCGTAGTCGGCCGCCTGGATCAGCTTCAGGAGGATGTTCTCGACGTCCTCGCCCACGTACCCGGCCTCCGTCAGCGCCGTCGCGTCGGCGATGGCGAACGGGACGTTGAGCATGCGGGCCAGGGTCTGGGCCAGCAGGGTCTTGCCGGAGCCCGTGGGGCCCAGCAGCAGGATGTTGGACTTCGCGAGCTCGATCGCGTCGTCACGGCCCTGCGCGCCGCCGTTCTCGCCGGCCTGGACGCGCTTGTAGTGGTTGTAGACCGCTACGGAGAGCGCCTTCTTCGCCGGCTCCTGGCCGACGACGTAGCTCTCCAGGAACTCGTAGATCTCACGGGGCTTGGGGAGTTCCTCCCACCGGACCTCGGAGGTCTCCGCGAGTTCCTCTTCGATGATCTCGTTGCAGAGGTCGATGCACTCGTCGCAGATGTACACACCGGGTCCTGCGATGAGCTTCTTCACCTGCTTCTGGCTCTTTCCGCAGAACGAGCACTTGAGCAGGTCGCCGCCGTCACCGATGCGTGCCACGAGGTGCTTCCCCTTCGCCTGGGAGACGCTTTGGTTCAGCGCTCCTGGTGCCTCATATCCGACGGTACCTTGCCGGGGGCCCCGTTCGGGGCCCCCTTGACGCGGTTCACATCGCGGGATTCCGCGGTGCGGCCGCGCCGAGTGGCGGCAAGGATCAGACCGCGTTCATCTTGCGGGTCGAGACGATCTGGTCGATCAGCCCGTACGCCAGCGCGTCCTCGGCCGTGAGGATCTTGTCGCGCTCGATGTCGTCGCGGATCTTCTCGATCGGCGTCGACGAGTGCTTGGCCAGCATGCTCTCCAGCTGGTCGCGCATGCGCAGGATCTCGTTGGCCGCGATCTCCAGGTCGGAGAGCTGCTCGCGGCCGGTGCCGCCGGAGGGCTGGTGGATCAGCACGCGGGCGTTCGGGAGGGCCATGCGCTTGCCGGGGGTGCCGGCGGCGAGCAGGACCGCGGCGGCGGAGGCCGCCTGGCCCATGCAGACCGTCTGGATGTCCGGCTTCACGAACTGCATCGTGTCGTAGATCGCCGTGAGGGCGGTGAAGGAGCCGCCCGGGCTGTTGATGTAGATCGAGATGTCGCGGTCCGGGTCCATCGACTCCAGGCACAGCAGCTGCGCCATGACGTCGTTGGCGGAGGCGTCGTCGATCTGGACGCCGAGGAAGATCACGCGCTCCTCGAAGAGCTTCGCGTACGGGTCGTACTCGCGCACGCCCTGCGAGGTGCGCTCGACGAAGCGCGGGATGACGTACCGGTTGTCGACCTGAGGGCCGGAGTAGAGGCCGCTCGCGGAGAAGTTGTTCTGCATCTGGGTGTTCACCGTCCTGGTGGCGTTCTGCGGGCTGTGGGTGCCTGGCACGGGCGGGCGGGGCGCAGGGGTCCTCGTACGGGACCCCGTGCGCCGGGCCGGGGTCAGGCCCCGGTGCCGCCGCCGCCCGGGACCAGGGACGCGGCGGAGATGATCTCGTCGATGAGGCCGTAGTCCTTGGCCTCCTCCGCCGTGAACCAGCGGTCGCGGTCGCCGTCGCGGATGATCGCCTCCACGGTCTGGCCCGAGTGGTGCGCGGTGATCTCGGCCATGCGCTGCTTGGTGCGCAGCAGGTACTGGGCCTGGATCTTGATGTCCGAGGCGGTGCCGCCGATGCCGGCGGAGCCCTGGTGCATCAGGATGTCGGTGTTCGGGAGCGCGAAGCGCTTGCCCGGCGTGCCGCCGGTGAGCAGGAACTGGCCCATGGAGGCGGCCATGCCCATGCCGATGGTGACGACGTCGTTCGGGATGTACTGCATGGTGTCGTAGACCGCCATGCCCGCCGTCACGGAGCCACCGGGGCTGTTGATGTACAGGTAGATGTCCTTCTCCGGCTCGGCGGCCAGGAGGAGGAGCTGCGCCGTGATCTTGTTCGCGATCTCGTCGTCGACCTGCTGGCCGAGGAAGATGATGCGTTCGCCGAGCAGCCGGTTGTAGACATGGTCGCCGAGGCCGCCACCGATGGACGGCTCACCCGCGGCGTAAGGCTTCAGATTCGTCACGTATCCACCTGCTCGTCTCCGACGGCCACATGCCGTCTCAGCGTCTCGTTCTGGGGCGCGGACCTGCCGGGGGTCGATGCCCGCCGGCTTCGGGTACTCCCGTGCCCTCGTATTCATGGACCCTAACGCGCAGGTAGGACAACGCCATCCCGCTTCCCGAACTGTTCGCTCGGAGCGCAAGGTCCCGAGCGCCCCGCGAGGGCACGCGGAAGGGCCCGGACGCGGCTGCGTCCGGGCCCTTCGGGGCACTGCTCAGGGGGCTCCTCGGGGGCGCCTCCCGGAGGTGTTACTTGGCCTCGGCGTCACCCTCGACGGCGGCCTCGACGACCTCGGCGGCCGTCTCGGTCTCGTCCTCGTCGTCGGAGAGGTCGACGACCTCACCGTTGGTGTCGACGACCTTGGCGGCCTCGACGACGGTCGCGAGGGCCTTGCCGCGGGCGACCTCGCCGACCAGCATCGGGACCTGGCCGCCCTCGACGACGGCCTGGGCGAACTGGTCGGGGGACATGCCGGAGGACTGCGCGCGGCGCATGAGGTGCTCGGTGAGCTCCTCCTGGTTGACGCCCAGCTTCTCCTTGTTGACCAGCGCGTCGAGGACGAACTGGGTCTTGATGCCCTTGACGGCCTGCTCGGAGGTCTCGGCGTCGAACTCCTCGACCGTCTTGCCCTGGATCTCGAGGAACTTCTCGAGGTTCAGGCCCATCTGGCCGAGCTGGTGGTGCTCCAGGTTGTGCTTGCGGGTCTGGACCTCGTCCGCGAGGAGCTTCTCGGGGATCGGGACCTCGACGAGCTCCAGCAGCTTCTCCAGGACGCGCTCCTGGGCCTGCGTGGCCTGGTCGTACTGCTTCATGTTCTCGAGGCGCTTGCGGCTGTCGGCCTTGAGCTCGTCGAGGGTGTCGAACTCGCTCGCCATCTGGGCGAACTCGTCGTCCAGCTCCGGCAGCTCGCGGGCGGAGACCTTGGTGACCTTGACGGTGACCTCGGCGTCCTTGCCCTCGGCGGAGCCGCCCTTCAGCTGCGAGGTGAAGGTGGCCTCGCCGCCGGCCTCCAGGCCCGTGACGGCCTCGTCGATGCCGTCGAGGAGCTCGCCGGAACCGATGGTGTAGGAGACGTCGGTGGCGACGCCGTCCGCGAGGACCTCGCCGTCGACCTTGGCCTCGAGGTCGATGGTGACGACGTCACCCTCGGCCGCGGCGCGCTCGACGTCCTTGGTGGACGCGAAGCGGTTGCGCAGCTGCTCGACGGACTTCTCGACGTCCTCGTCCGAGACCTCGACCGCGTCGACCTCGACCTCGATGCCGGAGTAGTCCGGGATCTCGATCTCGGGGCGGACGTCCACCTCGGCGGTGAAGGTCAGCAGCTCGCCGTCCTTCAGCTCGGTGATGTCGACCTCGGGCTGGCCCAGCGGGTTCAGGTCGGCCTCGTTGACGGCCTCGGTGTAGAACTTCGGGAGGGCGTCGTTGACGGCCTCCTCCAGCACCGCACCGCGGCCGAAGCGCTGGTCGATGACGCGGGCAGGGATCTTGCCCTTGCGGAAGCCCTTCACCGTGACCTGCTGGTTGATCTTCTTGTACGCCGCGTCGAGGCTGTCCTTGAGCTCCTCGAAGGGCACCTCGACAGTGAGCCGAACCCGAGTCGGGTTCAGGGTCTCCACGGCGCTCTTCACGGTTCGGTCTCCTTGTGGCTGACTGCTGGGGGTTCTGCCGGAACGCTGCGATTCAGCGGTCTCGGCGGATTCGGCCCGGTACATCAGACACACGGGCACGCAGCTTGCATAGTAACCGCAAGCGGCAATCAGCCCACAACGCGATCTTGGCGAAGGATCGGTGGCGCGGGCGGTACTGAGTGGTCGGGGTGGCCGGATTCGAACCGACGACCTTCCGCTCCCAAAGCGGACGCGCTACCAAGCTGCGCCACACCCCGTCGGTGCGACACGTAGGGTACATGCCCGGAGACCCTCCGACGCCCCCGGTTTTCCAGGCGGGCGCACGCGCGTGCGGGGCGGGCCGGGACACGGCGGGAAAAGCGGTGTGCACTCCCCCCGCGCGACCCGCTAGGATGCTGTCCGTGCCGCGGTCCCCGGACCTGCGGCGCACGTGTTGCGGGTGTAGCTCAATGGTAGAGCCCTAGTCTTCCAAACTAGCTACGCGGGTTCGATTCCCGTCACCCGCTCTTCATGGCTCGGGGCCAGGCCGGAGATCTCCTCCAGGACCTGGCCCCTTGTCGTTTGCCGGTGCGGTTTCCCGGTGCGGTTTCCCGTGCGGTTTCGGCTCAGAGCTTGATGCCCGCGATGGTGTCCGCGAGGGAGTTCAGGAAGCGGTTGACGTCCGGGGCGATGGAGCTGGACGCGAGGAAGAACCCGAAGAGGACCGCGATGATCGCGGGGCCCGCCTTGATGTGGTTGCCGCGGATCAGGATCACCAGGATGACCGCCAACAGAACCACCACTGACAGCGAAATGGCCACTACTGATCACACCTTCGGTCGTCCCCTGGCCGGCCCGGCGCGCGCGGCGTTGCGCGCCCCACATGCACCATCCTCCCACCAACCGGCCCCGGCTATCCGCGCCGTGACGAATCGCCGCCGCCCCTTTCGCGCCAACCGCGCACGCATTCGGGATGTTTCGGGTGTCAGGGGATGCTGATGCCGAGGAGGGAGCGGACGTGGGCGTACTTGGCGGTCAGCCGGTCGCGGGTGGGCGCGTCCAGTACGGACAGGCGTACGGGGTCCGCGTTGTGCGCGAGGTCGGCCTCCTTCACGAGGAGGGCGCCGGGGGTGGCGAGGATGCGGGCGGTGTACTCCCCCACCGGTTCTCCGGGGCGTTTGGTGAGGGCCAGCACCATGTCCTTGACCTCCTGCGGGAGGGCGGCGGCCGCGAGCTGCTCCGGGCTGAGGGCGTCGTCCTCCACCGAGTCGTGGAGCCAGGCGGCGGCCTGCTGGGCGGGACTGCCGCCGCGCAGGCGGACGCCCTCGGCGACGGCCGCCAGGTGCTCGGCGTAGGGGCGTCCGGCCTTGTCGGTCTGGCCCTCGTGCGCGGAGCGGGCGAGGGCCTCCACCTCGGCGAGGGTCAGGGAGCGGTCCGTCATGCGATCTCCTTCGCTGCCGCGCGCAGGGCCTCGGCGGCCCGGTCCACGTCTGCGGGCGTGGTGCGCCAGTTGGAGAACGCGGCGCGCAGGCCGGCGGTTCCCCCGAGGACGGTGGGGGTGACGAAGACGTCGGCGGCGACGGCCTCGCGCAGGGCGGTCAGCCGCTCGGGGGCCGGATTCCCGGCGAGGGTGAAGCAGACGACGTTGAGGCGGACGGGGGCCAGCAGCCGGAAGGCCGGGTCGCGGTCGAGGCGTTCGCCGAGGGCGCGGGCGCAGGCGATGTCCCGTTCGACGATCTCGCGGTGGCCCTCGCGGCCGTAGGCGCGCAGGGTGAACCAGGCGGCGAGGGCCCGCAGCCGGTGGGAGTTCTCGGGGGTGAGGTGGACGAGGTCGGGGTCGGGGCCGAGGGGGCCGAGGTAGGCGGCGGCGTTGGCGAAGACCCGGGACTGGAGGTCGCGGCGGCGGGTGAACTGGACGGCGCTGTCGTAGGGGACGTTGAGCCACTTGTGCAGGTCGACGCAGACGGAGTCGGAGGCGTCGAGGCCCGCGACGAGGTGGGCGTGCTCGGGGGTGAGTGCGGCGAAGGCGCCGAAGGCGGCGTCGGTGTGGAGCCAGAAGTCGTGGCGTTCCCGGAGGGCGGCGACGGCCCGCAGGTCGTCGAAGTCGACGGTGTTGACGGTGCCGGCGTTGGCGACGACGACCGCGGGGCCGGGTGTGTCGGCGAGGGCCCGGTCCAGGGCGGCGGGGTCGACGGCCTCCCGGCCGGGGAGGGTGGGCACCGGGACGAGGGCGGAGCGGCCGAGGCCGAGGACGGACAGGGCCTTGGCGATGGAGGAGTGCGGGGCTCCGGAGAGCACGCGGACGGGGCCGAGCGCGGCGACGCCGTCCTGGGCCGGGGAGACGCCGAGGCGTTCGCCGAGCCACTCGCGGGCGATGGCGAGGCCGGCGGTGTTGGACATGGTGGCACCGCTGACGAAGGTGCCGGTGTGGGCGTCGGAGAGGCCGAAGAGCTCGCGGAGCCAGCCGGTGGTCTCGCGTTCGAGGTGCTGGCCGGCGCCGTCCATGGCGGAGTTGGAGTTCTGGTCGTGCGCGGCGGTCAGCCAGTCCCCGGCGAGGGCCGCGGGGGTGGCGCCGCCGGTGACGAAGCCGAGGTAGCGGGGGCCCGCGGAGGCGGAGAGGCGGGGCTCCCAGCGGGCCCGGAACTCGGCGAGGGCCGCTTCGGTGCCGGTGCCGCGGGCGGGGAGCGGCGCGGGCGGCGGCGGGGCGTCCTGCGGCGGCACGACGGGGCGTTCGTCCAGGGTCGCGAGGGCCTCGGCGGCGGCCCGGCGGGTGGCGTCGAGGAGCTCGGGGAGGCGGGCGAGGTCGGCGGCGAGGATGCGGTCCATGCGCGGCACGCTAGCCCCCGCCGGGGGCTGTGGGGCGGGCCAATCCGCGCCGAGTGGCCCGCCCCGGGCGGGGTGGTCAGGCCGCCGTGTACGACGGGGCCGGGCGGCCGGCCAGGCCTGTCATACGGGCGGCGATGGTGGGGGCCGGGCTGCGGGGGAGGCGGTCCGCGATGAGGCCGTCGGCGAGGAAGAGCACCTGGTCGGCGTGGGCGGCGGCGGCCGGGTCGTGCGTGACCATGACGACGGTGGCGCCGAGGGAGTCCACGGCGTCGCGGAGCAGGCCGAGCACCTCGGCGGCGGTGGTGGTGTCGAGGGCTCCGGTCGGCTCGTCGGCGAAGACCACGTCGGGCCGGGTGACCAGGGCCCGGGCGATGGCGACCCGCTGCTGCTGTCCGCCGGACAGTTCGGCGGGGCGGCGCCGGCCCTTGCCGTCGAGGCCGACCCGGGCGAGCAGCTCGGCGGCCCGGGCCCGGTCCTGGCGGCCGCCGCCGAGGCTCAGCGGGAGCAGGACGTTCTGCTCGACGGTGAGCGAGGGCAGCAGGTTGAAGGCCTGGAAGACGAAGCCGAGGCGGCTGCGGCGCAGCTCGGTGAGCTCGTTCTCGTCCATGGTGGTGATCTCGGTGCCGCCGAGCCGGACGGAGCCCTCGGTGGGGACGTCGAGTCCGGCGGCGCACTGGAGGAAGGTGGACTTGCCGGAGCCGGAGGGGCCCATCACGGCGGTGAAGCTGCCGCGCGGCAGGGTGAGGTCGATGCCGCGCAGGGCGTGGACGGTGGCGGCGCCGCGTCCGTAGACGCGTCGTACGCCGCTCAGCTCCACGGCGGGTCCGGCGGGGCCGGTCTGCGCGTCGTGTCGCCTGGTCCGCCTGAGCCCCATGGTGTGCCGCCTTCCGTACCGCTGTCCGTTGGTGTCCCCGACGCTACGGAGGGGCGCGGGGCGGGGGCCATGGAGCGGCCCGGCGGACGGCTGGTGGGGTATTCCCCACCCCGGGGGCGTCAGGGCGAGCGACGGATGAGGAGCAGGGCGCGGTCGTCGTTGACGTCCTTGGCGACCTTCTCGATGAGGTGCCAGGCGGCGCCGTCCCAGCCGGCGGCGACGTAGCGGTCGGCTTCGCCGGTGAGGCGGTCGATGCCTTCGCTGATCTCGCGGTCCGCGGTCTCGACGAGGCCGTCGGTGAAGAGCATGAGGACGTCGCCGCGCCGCAGGTTGCCGCGGGCGGGTTCGAATTCGGCGCCGTCGTAGACGCCGAGCAGCGGGCCCTCGCCGGCGACCTCCTGCCAGCGGCCGGTGCCGGCCGAGAGCTGGAGGGCGGGGAGGTGTCCGGCGGACAGCAGTTCGTAGTCGCCGGTCTCCAGGTCGAGGACGAGGTGGATGGAGGTGGCGAAGCCCTCGTCCCAGTCCTGGCGGAGGAGGTAGCCGTTGGCGGCGGGGAGGAAGTCCTGGGGCGGGAGGGCGCCGAGGAGGCCGCCGAAGGCGCCGGAGAGGAGGAGGGCGCGGGAGCCGGCCTCCATGCCCTTGCCGGAGACGTCGGTGAGGACGACTTCGAGGGTGCGGCCGCCGTTGGTGCGGGCGGCGACGACGAAGTCTCCGGAGAAGGACTGGCCGCCGGCCGGGCGCAGGGCCATCTCGCGGTGCCAGCCGCGGGGCAGGGCGGGCAGCTTGCTCTGGACGCGGATGCGTTCGCGCAGGTCGAAGAGCATGGTGCCGCCGCGTCTCCAGGGCACGCCGACGCGGCTGCGGAACTGGGCGATGACCAGTCCGAAGAACCCGCAGGCGGCGACGACGAGCACGGTTCCGGGGGTGACCCGGGCGGGGCCCTGGGTGTAGGGGCCGAGGACGAGGGCCTCGACGATCAGGGCGGCCGCGGCGGCGGCGTACAGCCCGAGGAGGCTGGCGGGGCGCAGCAGGAGGCCGCCGGCGACGATGGGCAGGACCAGGGCCGACGGGGAGAACCAGACGGGCATCAGGAGGGTGCCGCAGGCTATGGCGGGGACGGTCAGGAGGAGGCCGGCGAAGGCGAGCCAGTCGGAGGCGTCGCCGCGGAAGTAGTCGACGGCGGATTTGCGCAGGGCTGTGCGTGCCCGGTGCGAAAGCATGCGCATCCGGGCCATGAACGTCTCCACGCGTGCTCCGGCCATTGCTTCGGGACCATATCCATCCTGGCTGTGACTGCGCAGGGGGACCCCCGGACCAATGGCACTTCGCGGGGCGAAAACCCTTCGACTGCGGCGGATCGGGCGCGTGAGGATGACCGCATGGCTCTTGAGATGCGGGTTTTGAAGCAGAACGAGTGGGATGTCTGGTTCGATCATCTGGAACTGGCGTTCGGCGGTGTGGCGACATCCACACCGGGCCGGGAGCACTTCCGGTCGCTGACGGAGCCGGACCGCTCCCTCGGAGTCTGGGACGGCGGGGACTGCGTCGGCTCGGCCTCGGCCTTCGGCTTCCGCCTCTCGGTGCCGGGCGGGGCCCTGGTTCCGGCGTCGGGGGTGACCTTCGTCGGTGTCGCGCCGACCCACCGCAGGCGCGGGGTGCTGACGTCGCTGATGCGGCGCCAATTGGACGACATCCGTACGAGTGAGGAGCCGATCGCCGTACTGACGGCCTCGGAGCCGGAGATCTACGGCCGCTTCGGCTACGGCACCGCCGCGTACTCCCTGGCCGTCGACATCGACACCACCCGGGTACGGCTCTCCGTGCCGCCGGGGACGGACGCGGTGCGGCTGCGGCTCGTGGACCCGGAGAAGTCCCTCGCGGACTGCGAGCGGGTGTACGCGGGCCTGGTCGCGGGCCGGCCGGGGATGCTGGCGCGGCAGCCGGGCTGGGAGCGGGACGCGCTGCTGGACGTGCCGGAGCTCAGGGGCGGGGCCTCGCCGCTGAAGTGCGTGGTGGCCGAGGACGCGGACGGCGGGGTGATCGGGTACGCGCGCTACCAGGTCAAGCCCGACTGGGAGCTGACCGGCTCCGACGGCAAGGTCGAGGTCCGCGAGGTGCACGCGCCGGACCCGGCGGCGTACGCGGCGCTGTGGCGCTACCTCTTCGAGATCGACCTGACCTGGCACGTACGGGCGTACCGGCAGCCCGTCGACGACGCGTTGCTGCACCTGGTCAGCGATGTCCGGCGGTGCAGGGCGCAGCAGCGGGACGCGCTGCACCTGCGGCTGGTGGACCTGCCGGCGGCGCTGGAGGCGCGGGCGTACGGGGCGGGGGTGGACGTGGTGCTGGAGGTGGAGGACGCGTTCTGCCCGTGGAACGCGGGGCGGTGGCGGCTTACGGCCGCCGGCGGGGGCGGGGCGGTGAGGTGTGCGCCCTCGTCGGACGCCGCGGACCTGGCGCTGTCCGTGCGGGAGCTGGGGTCGGCGTACCTGGGCGGGGTCACGCTGACCTCGCTGGCGGCGGCCGGGCGCGTGCGCGAGCTGCGGGCGGGGGCGCTGCGGGAGGCCTCGCGGGCCTTCGCCGGGGACGTCGCCCCTTGGCTCCCGCACAACTTCTAGTCCCTGCCGGGCGGGGGCGGGTGCGGGGTGCGGCTGCCGCTGCGCGGGGCCGACTCCCCTACCCGCCCTTCCACCGTTCCCCGGGCTGCGCCCGGACCCCTCCTGGGGGCTCCGCCCCCAGACCCCCGCGCCTCAAACGCCGGCGAGGCTGGATTTGCCGCTGCGCGGCAACTTCCAGCCCGCGCGGCGATTGAGCGCAACGGGGTCAGGGGCGGAGCCCCTGGGAACGGTGGAAGGGCGGGGCGGGGAGCAGATCCGCGCAGCGGGGCCACAGTGGGCACGCGCGGCTAGCGCTGTTGGCAGGTGGGGCACCAGAAGAGGTTGCGGGCGGCGAGGTCGGCGGTGCGGATCTCGCCGCCGCAGATGTGGCAGGGCATGTTCGCCCTCCGGTAGACGTACACCTCGCCGCCGTGGTCGTCCACCCTCGGCGGGCGGCCCATCGCCTCGGGGAGGTGTTCGTCGCGGACCGTGTCGATGCGGTTGCGGCGGACTCCCTCGCGCATCAGTTCGGCCAGGTCGGTCCACATCGCGTCCCATTCGGGGCGGGTGAGGTCGCGGCCGAGCCGGTAGGGGTCGATGCCGTGCCGGAAGAGGACCTCGGCGCGGTAGACGTTGCCGACGCCCGCGACGATCTTCTGGTCCATCAGCAGGGCGGCGATGGTGGTGCGGCTGCGGGAGATCCGGGTCCAGGCGCGGCCGGGGTCGTCGGCGGGGCGCAGCGGGTCGGGGCCGAGGCGGTCGTGTATCGCCTTCTTCTCGCCCTCGCCGATCAGCGCGCAGGCCGTGGGGCCGCGCAGGTCGGCGTAGTGGTCCTCGTTCAGCAGGCGCAGCCGGACCGTGTCGGTGGCCGGCGGGGCCGGGGCGGGGCCGAAGCCGAGCTTGCCGAAGAGGCCGAGGTGGATGTGGATCCAGGCGTCGCCCAGCTCCAGGAAGAGGTGCTTGCCGTGCGCCTCGGCGCTCTCCAGCTCGCGCCCGTCGAGGAGTGCCGCGCTCTCGGCGAAGCGGCCCTGGGGGCTGCTCACCCGTACCGGGCGGGCGGCGAAGCGCTCGGTGTGGTCCTGGGCGAGGCGGTGGATCGTATGCCCCTCGGGCACTGCGGTGCTCCTCGATGCGGCGGGGTGCCGCCGGACGGGGGCGTCCGGCGGCACTGGCGTCCTACTGGTCCTGCGGGTGGTGGGCCGGGATCGGGGGCAGCTCGCCGGTGGTCTCGTACGCGGAGAGCATGTCGATGCGGCGCGTGTGGCGCTCCTCGTCGGAGTACGGGGTCGCCAGGAAGGCCTCGATGAAGCTGGTGGCGTCCTCCTGGCTGTGCATGCGGCCGCCGACGGAGATGACGTTGGCGTTGTTGTGCTCGCGGCCGAGCTTCGCGGTCTCCACGCTCCAGGCGAGGATGGCGCGGACGCCCTTGACCTTGTTGGCGGCGATCTGCTCGCCGTTGCCGGAGCCGCCGATCACGATGCCGAGGCTGTCGGCGTCCGCGGCGGTCTTCTCCGCGGCGCGGAGGCAGAACGGCGGGTAGTCGTCGACGGCGTCGTAGATGTGGGGCCCGCAGTCGACGGGCTCGTGGCCGTTGTTCTTGAGCCAGTCCACGAGGTGGTTCTTGAGCTCAAAGCCTGCATGGTCGGATCCGAGATACACGCGCATGGGTCGAGTGTGGCATGCGCGGCCTCCGAGGACCGCAGAGGGGTGTCGCATAAATCACTTCTAAACCTCAAGTAAACCCAAAGAACGCAGACGGGAGGGGTCGGGACCTTGGTCCCGCACTGGGGGCCTTAGGTAACTATCGGAAGAAGGTCTTCCGTACTGGCTGGAAATCGGGTTTGAATGCCGGAACTCTCCACCCGAGAACCTAAGGATTCGTCCATGAGCACCACGACGACCCTTCAGAAGGCAGGCGGCCCCGGCGAACCCGGTTCCACCCAGCCCTCCGACGGTCTCAAGGCCGGTCTCAAGAACCGCCACCTTTCCATGATCGCCATCGGCGGTGTCATCGGCGCCGGACTCTTCGTCGGCTCCGGCGGCGGCATCGCCAAGGCCGGCCCCGCCATCCTGATCTCGTACGCCCTCGTCGGCGCGATGGTCGTCTTCGTGATGCGGATGCTGGGCGAGATGGCCGCCGCGAGCCCGAACTCCGGCTCCTTCTCCGCCTACGCGGACCGCGCGCTGGGCCGCTGGGCCGGCTTCTCCATCGGCTGGCTGTACTGGTTCTTCTGGGTAGTCGTCCTGGCCGTCGAGGCCACCGCCGGCGCCGTCATCCTCGAAAGCTGGATCCCGGCCGTCCCGCAGTGGGCCTGGTCCCTGATCGTGATGGCCGTCCTGACCGCCACCAACCTCGGCTCGGTCGCCTCCTACGGCGAGTTCGAGTTCTGGTTCGCGGGCATCAAGGTCGTCGCCATCGGCGCCTTCGTGGTCGTCGGCATGCTCGCCGTCTTCGGCGTCCTGCCCGGCTCGGACAACCCGGGTGCCGGCTTCGCGCACCTCACCGACACCGGCGGGTTCATGCCCAACGGCTGGGGCTCGGTCCTCACCGGTGTGCTGATGGTCGTCTTCTCCTTCATGGGCAGCGAGATCGTCACCCTGGCCGCCGGCGAGTCCGAGGACCCGCGCCGCGCCGTCACCAAGGCCACCAACTCGGTCATCTGGCGCATCGGCGTGTTCTACCTGGGCTCGATCTTCGTCGTCCTGACCCTGCTGCCGTGGAACGACAAGTCGATCGTCGACAAGGGCTCCTACGTCGCGGCCCTCGACTCCATCGGCATCCCGGCCGCCGGCCAGATCATGAACGTGATCGTCCTGACCGCCGTGCTGTCCTGCCTGAACTCGGGCCTCTACACCGCCTCCCGCATGGCGTTCTCGCTGGGCGAGCGCGGTGACGCGCCCAAGTCCTTCGCGAAGGTCAACAAGCGGGGCGTGCCGATGGCGGCCATCCTCGGCTCCACGGTCTTCGGCTTCGTCGCGGTGATCTTCAACTACACCAACCCGGACACCGTCTTCAGCTTCCTGCTGAACTCCTCCGGTGCGATCGCGCTCTTCGTCTGGCTGGTCATCTGCCTGACCCAGCTGCGCATGCGCAAGATCCTCGTCGCCGAGGCGCCGGAGAAGCTGACGGTGAAGATGTGGCTCTTCCCGTACCTGACCTGGGCCACCGCCGCGATGATCACCTTCGTCCTGGGCTACATGCTCTACGACGACGCCAACCGCGAGACGGTGCTGTACTCCCTGCTCGTCGCCGCGGTCGTGATCGTGATCGGCGTGGTGCGCAACTCGCGCCGCAAGGGCGAGGTCGCGGCCGGGGTCGCGGCCGAGGCCGCCGTCGACGCCTCGGTCGACGCCTCCTGACCGGCCCCCGCATACGACAGCAGCCCCGGACCGCCCGCTCGCGGTCCGGGGCTGCTGTTGCGAGGGGGCTCAGCCCCGGCGCCCGGCCAGCTTCCAGGCGGCCGGGAGCGCGCCCATGGCCAGCGCGGCCTTGAGGGCGTCGCCGATCAGGAACGGGGTGAGGCCCGCCGCGACGGCCGCACCGAGCGACATGCCGGTGGCGGCCATCAGGTACGGCACGCCCACCGCGTAGATCACGGCCGAGCCCAGCACCATCGTGCCCGCGGTACGCAGCACCGAGCGGTCGGCGCCGCGCCGCGCGAGGGCGCCGACGAGGGTGGCGGCCAGCAGCATGCCGAGCACGTAGCCGAAGGAGGCCCCGGCCGCTCCGGAGGTGCCGTCCGCGAACCACGGAACGCCGGCCGTGCCGGCCAGGGTGTACAGCGCGAGCGCCAGGAAGCCCCGGCGGGCGCCGAAGGCCGTGCCGACGAGCAGGGCGGCGAAGGTCTGGCCGGTGACCGGGACGGGCGAACCGGGGACGGGTACGGAGAGCTGAGCGGCCAGGCCGGTGAGCGCGGCTCCGCCGACGACGAGGACGGCGTCCCTGACGCGGCTCGCGGGCAGCAGGTCGGCGAGGACGGCGCCGGGCCGGAAGGAGACGGAAGCGGTGCTCATCGAAGGCTCCGGGGGGTGGGTGATCGGGCAGGACACCGCGACGTTAGCCGTCGCCGCACGGCCGCCCCCACCACCGACCGGGACAAAGCCATACTGTCCGGTTTGGTGGAGACCGCACAAAGGTGCTTCCTTACACCTCAGTTGAAGTGATCCCGATCACGGCCCACATTCGACGACACATCCTTTTTGCTCCCGGGGGTCCACTCCAGCGAGACTGTAGGTTCCCGCCAATCCCCCTGGATACCCTGCGTCGCTTGTCTACCGAGAGTACGAATCTGCTCATGCGCGAAGATCTGTCCGTCACCGGGAGCGAGCTGCCCCCGGAACCCCTGAGCCACAGCCTCAAGCAGCGGCACCTGACCATGCTGGGCCTCGGCGGCGTGATCGGCGCCGGCCTGTTCGTCGGCTCCGGCGCCGGCATCGGGATCGCCGGCCCCGCGATCATCTGCTCGTACCTGCTGGCCGGCGTGCTCGCCATGCTGGTGATGCGGATGCTCGGGGAGATGTCCGCCGCGATGCCCGCCTCCGGCTCCTTCTCCGTGTACGCGGAGAAGGCCCTCGGACGCTGGGCCGGCTTCTCGGCCGGCTGGCTGTACTGGTTCCTGCTGGTGGTGGTGCTCGCCGTGGAGGCGACCGGCGCCGCGAACATCGCCCACGGGTGGGTGCCCGCGGTCGACCAGTGGCTGTGGGTGCTGATCTTCATGGTGGTCTTCACCCTCAGCAACCTGGCCGCCGTCCGGAACTTCGGCGAGTTCGAGTTCTGGTTCGCCGCCCTCAAGGTCGGCGCGATCGTGCTGTTCCTGATCCTGGGCACCCTGGCGGTCTTCGGCCTGCTCCCCGACACCGAGCCGGTGGGGATGGCCAACCTGACCGGTCAGGGCGGCTTCTTCCCGGCCGGGATCGGCGGGGTCATCGCCGGCATGCTCGCGGTGGTCTTCGCCTTCGGCGGCCTGGAGGTCGTCACCATCGCGGCCGCCGAGTCGGACGACCCGGCCAGGTCCGTGTCCCGCGCGGTGCGCAGCGCGGTGTGGCGCATCCTCTTCTTCTACGTCGGCTCGATGCTGGTCATCGTGACCCTGCTGCCGTGGGACTCGCTGAAGCCGGGTGAGAGCCCGTACGTCGCCGTCCTGGACTCCATCGGGATCCCGGCGGCCGGCCAGATCATGAACATCGTGGTGTTCGTGGCGCTGCTGTCGGCGCTGAACGCCAACCTGTACGGCTCCTCGCGCATGGTGTTCTCGCTGGCCGAGCGGGGCGAAGCGCCGAAGTCGCTGCTGAAGGTGTCGGGCAGCGGGGTGCCGACGCGGGCGGTGCTCGCTTCGGTGGCGTTCGGCTTCGTGTCGGTGGTGCTGAACCTGCTGTGGCCGGACACGGTCTTCCTCTACATGCTCAACGCGGTCGGCGCGGTGCTGCTGTTCGTGTGGGCGCTGATCGCGGTCTCGCAGCTGCGGCTGCGGCCCCGGCTGGAGCGGGACATGCCGGAGCGGCTGACGCTGCCGATGTGGGCGTTCCCGTACCTGACGTGGGCGGCGCTGGCGGGGATGGCGGCGGTGCTGGTGCTGATGCTCTTCGACGACTCGGCGCGGCCGCAGCTGCTGTGGTCCTCGGGCGCGGCGGCCGTCGTGCTGCTGGTGGCGTGGTACCGGGAGGTCCGGGACCGGCGGTCCTGACCGTCCGGGGGTCCTGACCCTCCGGCAGACGTGGCGCAGGCCCGGGACTTCGGTCCCGGGCCTGTTCCGCTTTCCGGGGCGGGCGGTCACGTCCGGTGAGAGCGGTGTCCGGATACTGGACGTGCGACGTCCGATAAACGGACGATCGGCAGACTGGCCCCATGAGTCAGAGCACCACCACCGCACCTCCCGAGCAGCAGGCCCCCGCGCCCGCGAAGGCCGGATCCCCCCTCGGCAACGGCCTCAAGCAGCGCCACCTCTCGATGATCGCCCTCGGCGGGGTCATCGGCGCCGGCCTCTTCGTCGGCTCCGGGGCCGGCATCGCGGCCGCCGGCCCCTCGATCGTGCTGGCGTACGCGGTGTCCGGGCTGCTCGTGATGTTCGTGATGCGGATGCTCGGCGAGATGTCCGCCGCCAACCCGGCCTCCGGCTCCTTCTCGGTGCACGCCGAACGGGCCATCGGGCCCTGGGCCGGCTTCACGGCGGGCTGGATGTTCTGGACCCTGCTGGTCGTGGGCGTCGCCATCGAGGCGATCGGAGCGGCGCACATCCTGGCGGGCTGGTTCCCCGGCACCCCGTCGTGGATGTGGGTGCTGGTGCTGATGGTGGTCTTCACCGTCGCCAACCTGGGCGCGGTCGCGCGCTTCGGCGAGTTCGAGTTCTGGTTCGCCGCCCTCAAGATCGGCGCCATCGCGCTCTTCCTGGGCCTGGGCGTGCTCGCCGTCCTCGGCCTGCTGCCCGGCACCTCCTCCCCCGGCGCCGGCAACCTGCTGCACGACGGCGGCTTCCTGCCCAACGGCGTCGACGGCCTGCTCGTCGGCCTGCTCGCCTCGGTCGTCGCGTACGGCGGCCTGGAGACGGTGACCATCGCGGCCGCCGAGTCCGAGGACCCGGTCAGGGGCGTGGCCAAGGCCGTGAAGACCACCATGTGGCGGATCGCGATCGTCTACGTCGGCTCGATGCTGGTGATCGTCACCCTGCTGCCCTGGAACGACCCGGCCGTCACCGAGCACGGCCCGTACGCGGCGACCCTGGACCACCTGGGCATCCCGGCCGCCGGCCAGATCATGAACGTGGTCATCCTGATCGCCCTGCTGTCCGCGATGAACGCCAACATCTACGGCTCCTCTCGCATGGCCTACTCCCTGGTCGCCCGGGGCCAGGGCCCGAAGGCGCTGGGCAAGGTCTCGGGCGGGGTGCCGCGCCGTGCGGTGCTGGCCTCCGCGGGCTTCGGGTTCGTCACCGTCCTGCTGTCCTACTGGTACCCGGACACCCTGTTCGCCTGGCTGCTGAACATGGTCGGCGGGGTCATCCTCATCGTCTGGGGCTTCATCGCCGTCTCGCAGTTCGTGCTGCGCCGGCGCCTGGAGCGCGAGGCCCCCGAGAAGCTCGTCGTGAAGATGTGGGGCTTCCCGTACCTGACCTGGGTGGCGCTGGCGGGCGTCGCCGGCGTGCTGGTGCTGATGGCCCTGGGCGAGGACACCCGGACGCAGGTGGTCTTCACCGGCGGGCTGACGGCGGCCCTGGCGGTGACCGGGTACGCGATGCAGCGCCGGGCGGCGGCGCGGCCGTAATACCCCCACCGGACGGCACGTCAGAGGCCGGGCCCATGCGATCGCATGAGCCCGGCCTCAGCCGTTCCGGAGGTGTGGACAAGAGAGGTGACCCTTACGTGTGACCCGGAATAGATGCTGCTAGCGTGCAGTTGCGCATTAATTGCAATTAGCGATTGGCACGCCGAGGGGACCGGAAAACACGCATGGCCATCTACACGCTTCCTGAGCTTCCGTACGACTACGCGGCCCTGGAGCCGGTGATCAACCCGCAGATCATCGAGCTGCACCACGACAAGCACCACGCGGCCTACGTCACGGGCGCCAACAACACGCTGGAGCAGCTGGCGGAGGCGCGCGACAAGGAGAACTGGGGCGCGCTCAACGGCCTGGAGAAGAACCTCGCGTTCCACCTCTCCGGCCACATCCTCCACAGCATCTACTGGCACAACATGGCCAGCCCGAAGACCGGCGAGGGCGGCGGCGAGCCGACCGCGGCCGACGGCCTGGGCGACCTGGCGGACGCGATCACCGAGTCCTTCGGCTCCTTCGCCAAGTTCAAGAAGCAGCTGACCTTCGCGTCCTCCGCGACGCAGGGCTCCGGCTGGGGCGTCCTCGCCTACGAGCCCGTCAGCGGCCGCCTCGTCGTCGAGCAGGTCTACGACCACCAGGGCAACGTGGGCGTCGCCAGCACGCCGATCCTGGTCTTCGACGCCTGGGAGCACGCCTTCTACCTCCAGTACAAGAACCAGAAGGTGGACTTCATCGAGGCCATGTGGAACGTCGTCAACTGGCAGGACGTGGCCAAGCGCTACGCCGACGCCAAGGCGAACACCCCGCTGCTGATCCCCGTCAAGGGCTGATCACAGCCCCGAGCCCGTCCGCCTCGTGATCGTCTTCTCAACCTTCACCGGCGGGCGTGTCCAGCAGAAGACCCCCGTGAGGACGTGACTCACGGGGGTCTTCTGTGCGTACGGGGCCGGGCCGGCCGGGGCCGGACTACTCGAAGGAGGGGCCCTGGGTGCGGGTGCGCTTGATCTCGTAGAAGCCGGGGGTCGAGGCGACCAGCAGGGTGCCGTCCCACAGGCGGGCGGCGGCCTCGCCGCGCGGGGTGGGCGTGACCACCGGGCCGAAGAAGGCCACCTCGTCGCCGTCGGCGCCGGGCACGGAGATCACCGGGGTGCCGACCTCCTGGCCGACGCGCTCGATGCCGTCGTTGTGGGAGTCGCGCAGGACCTGGTCGTACTCGTCGGAGTCGGCGTAGGCGAGCAGCTCGGCCGGCAGGCCGACCTCGGCCAGGGCGTCGGCTATGACCTCGCGGGTCGCGCCGCGGTCCTCGTTGTGGATCTTGGTGCCGAGGGCGGTGTACAGCTTGCCGGTGACCTCGTCGCCGAACTTCTGCTGGGCTGCGACGACCACGCGCACCGGGGCCCAGCCCTTGGGGCCGAGCAGCTCGCGGTAGCGCTCCGGCAGCTCGTCGAGCCTGTTCTCGTTGAGCACGGCGAGGCTCATCACGTGCCAGCGGACTTCCACGTCGCGGACCTTCTCGACCTCCAGCATCCAGCGGGACGTCATCCAGGCCCAGGGGCAGAGCGGGTCGAACCAGAAGTCGACCGGCGTCTTCTCGCGCACCTGGGTGTCGGTCATGGCTCTCCTCAAGTCACATAAGGCGTCACGGGTCATGTTCTTATCCGCCAACCAGGCCGGGATCGCCCGCATTCCCCGTGGGAGGATTCCAGCGAAGACCGCGATCACGCACGAAGGAGTGCAACGTGCCCGGAGAGAACCTGTCCCGCGACGAGGCCCGCGAGCGGGCCGAACTGCTGTCCGTCGACGGGTACGAGGTGGTCCTCGACCTGAGGTCCGCGGTGGACGAGGCCGAACCGGCCGAGGGTCCCCGCACCTTCCGCTCGGTGACCACCGTGCGCTTCCGGGCCGCCGTCCCCGGTGCGTCCTCCTTCGCCGACCTGATCGCCCCCTCCGTGAACTCCGTCACCCTGAACGGGCGCGCGCTGGACCCGGCCGCGGTCTTCGACGGGGCGCGGATCGCGCTGGCGGGCCTGGACTCCGAGAACGTCCTGGTCGTCGACGCGAACTGCGCCTACAGCCGGACCGGCGAGGGCATGCACCGCTTCGTGGACCCGGAGGACGGCGAGGTCTACCTCTACACCCAGTACGAGCCGGCGGACGCCCGCCGCGTGTACGCCAACTTCGAGCAGCCCGACCTGAAGGCGCCCTACCGCTTCGAGGTGACCGCGCCCGAGGGCTGGCAGGTGTGGAGCAACGGCGCGGAGGAGTCCCGCGAGGGGCAGACCCGGCGCTTCGCCGAGACCGCGCCCATCTCCACGTACATCACCTGCGTGGTGGCGGGTCCGTACCACTACGTCACGGACACCTACACGCGCGGGGACCTGACCATCCCGCTGGGCGCGATGTGCCGCAAGGGGCTGGCGAAGCACTTCGACGCCGACGACGTGTTCCTCGTCACCAAGCAGGGCTTCGACCTCTTCCACGAGATCTTCGACTACCCCTACCCCTTCGGGAAGTACGACCAGGCCTTCGTGCCCGAGTACAACCTCGGCGCCATGGAGAACCCGGGCATGGTCACCTTCCGCGAGGAGTACATCTTCCGCGGGAAGGTCACGCAGGCCTCCTACGAGCGGCGCGCGAACGTCATCCTGCACGAGATGGCGCACATGTGGTTCGGCGACCTGGTCACCATGAAGTGGTGGGACGACCTGTGGCTGAAGGAGTCCTTCGCGGACTTCATGGGCTCCTTCGGTCTCGTCGAGGCCACCCGCTTCGACCAGGCCTGGGTCACCTTCGCCAACAGCCGCAAGGCGTGGGCGTACCGGGCCGACCAGCTGCCGTCCACGCACCCGATCACGGCCGACATCCGTGACCTGGAGGACGCGAAGCTGAACTTCGACGGCATCACGTACGCCAAGGGCGCCGCGGTGCTCAAGCAGCTCGTCGCGTACGTGGGCCGGGAGGCGTTCCTGGACGGCGCGCGGCGCTACTTCAAGGCGCACGCGTACGGGAACACCACCCTGGACGACCTGCTGTCGGTGCTCGGGGAGGTCTCCGGGCGGGACATGGGCGAGTGGTCGCGGGCCTGGCTCCAGACGGCCGGCGTGAACGCGCTGACGCCGGTGGTGACCTCCGACGCGGCCGGGAGGCTGACGGAGCTGGCGGTGGTCCAGGAGGGCGGGCAGCTCCGCCCGCACCGGGTGGCGGTGGCCCTGTACCGGCTGGAGGCGGACGGGTCGCTGGCGCGCTACGCGCGGGCCGAGGCGGACGTGGCGGGCGCCCGGACGGTGGTCGCGGAGCTGGCCGGGCTGGAGCGGCCGGACCTGGTCCTGGTCAACGACGAGGACCTCACGTACTGCAAGATCCGCTTCGACGAGGCCTCGCTGGCGACGCTGCGCGGGCACCTGGGCGACCTGACGCACCCGCTGGCGCGGGCGCTGTGCTGGTCGGCGCTGTGGAACCTGACGCGGGACGCGCTCATGCCCGCGCGGGACTTCGTCTCGCTGGTCCTGGCGCACGCGGGCCGGGAGACCGACGTCGGCGTGCTCCAGCAGCTGCACGCGCAGGCGCTGAGCGCGGTGACCCACTACACGCCGGCGCAGCGGCGCGAGCAGACCGGGCGGGACCTGGCCGCGGGCGCGCTGCACGAGCTGCGGCTGGCCGAGCCGGGGTCGGAGCACCAGCTGACCTGGGCCCGGTTCTTCGCGGCGAGCGCGGCGACGGAGGGCGACTTCCAGCTGCTGCTGGGCCTGCTGGACGGCACCGCGCGGATCGACGGGCTGGAGGTCGACCAGGAGCTGCGCTGGGACTTCCTGCTGCCGCTGGTGGCGCACGGCGCCCTGGACGAGGCGGCGGTGGAGGCCGAGCTGACCCGGGACGACACGGCTTCGGGCAAGCGGCACCAGGTGCGGTGCCTGGCCGCCCGGCCGTCGGCGGCGGTCAAGGACCAGGCGTGGGCGGCGGTGGTGGAGTCGGACGCGCTGTCGAACGCGCTGGTGGAGGCCACCATCTCCGGGATGCAGCAGTCCTCGCAGCGCGAGCTGCTGGCCGGCTACACCGGGCGCTACTTCGAGGTGATCGAGCGGGTCTGGGCGCAGCGTTCGATCCAGATCGGCATCGACGTGGTGAAGGGGCTCTACCCGATGCTCCAGGACGCGCAGGCCACGGTCGACGCCACCGACGCGTGGCTCGCCGCCCGCCCGGACGCGGCTCCCGCGCTGCGCCGGCTGGTGCTGGAGTCCCGCGACGACCTGGCCCGCGCGCTGCGCGGCCAGGCCTGCGACGCGGCCGCGGGCTGATCGCCGCCCGGCGGGGGGGGGGGGGGGGGGGGGACCCCCCCCCCCCCCCCCCCGCCGCCCCCCCCCGGGACGGGGGGGGTGGGGGGCGGGGGGGGATTTTTTGGCCTCTACCACACCCCGTCGT